>DASSWO010000089.1:0-16315 GCA_035704795.1 Methylophaga sp.
CAGACTGACAAAACCTTCAATACCGTCAGGCATTTCCGGGGCGCTGGTGATGACGGGTATATTGAGAACTTCACGAACTTTAAATACGTTGATACCAAACAATTCGTTACGGCCGGTTTCATCATTGGTACCAAGGCTGAACAACAGCACTTCTAAATGATTGGTACCTGCAAGTTTGGTGCGTTCGTCGATAGAGTCAATTAAAGATGCCATCGCAGTTCTCGTTGGGAAATGAATATCGGCTTAATGCCGCTAATGCAGTTAACGGCGCTGTGCAGCAGAACTTGAGTGACAAGTTCACTACAGCTGCAAGATAGCGTATGACTCGCATTGCAGCAAGCAATCAGCGTTTAAACTTCAGAGAAAATTTCACCCGGAGACCGCAATGCGGTTAGAATAGATCGGGTAATGAGAAACAAACTACTCGGAATGGTGCCCAGGGGGAGACTCGAACTCCCACATACATAAGTATACTAGCACCTGAAGCTAGCGCGTCTACCAATTCCGCCACCTGGGCAACGAAGCGCGCACTATATAGATTGAGATAAAAACTGTCAATGACTAATGAAAACCCGCAAGACCCTTTCGCTGATCGCGAAGCCGAAAAATACGATAATCCAATTGCCAGCCGCGAGTTAATTCTGGCCCTGCTCAAAGACCACAAAGCCCCGCTCAGTCAGCGTACTATCGCCCGTCAATTGGGCATTAAAGATGAAGAAGCCACCGAAGCGCTGCGCCGACGTCTACGCGCTATGGAACGTGATGGGCAGATTTTGCGTAACCGTAAAAATGCCTATGGCGTAGTCTCCAAAATGAATCTGGTCAGTGGCCGGGTCATGGGGCATCCAGATGGTTTCGGCTTTTTAATCCCTGACGAGGGTGGTGACGATCTGTTTTTAACTGAACGCGAAATGCGTGTCGTTTTACATGGTGATCGTGCCCTAGCCAGAGTAAGCGGCACCGATCGACGGGGACGTAAAGAAGGCAGCATTGTTGAGGTGGTGCAACGCGCTAATGAAACTGTCGTTGGCCGTCTACAAGAAGATGCCGGCCTCTATTATTTAGTACCGCATAATCGCCGTATCAGTCAGGATGTTTTGATTCCGCCACAAGATTTATTGGATGCCAAAGCCGGCCAAATCGTAGAAGCATCCGTCACCGAGCATCCCAACAAACATCGTTCACCGCTAGGCAAAATTATTAACGTCCTGGGTGATCATATGGCACCGGGCATGGAAATCGACATCGCTTTGCGAAGTTTCGAGCTGCCACACGAATTTTCCGATAGAGCCCTCAAGCAAGCTGAATCATTTGGCGAGCATATCCCGGAAGCAGCAATTGAAGGCCGGCTGGATCTGCGTGATCTCCCTCTGGTCACTATTGATGGTGCTGATGCACGTGATTTCGACGACGCTGTCTACGCCGAAAAATTGAAAAACGGTAGCTGGAAACTGTGGGTGGCAATCGCTGATGTTTCCTATTATGTGCAACCTGAAGATGCACTTGATAAAGAAGCACAAGAACGTGCTACGTCAGTGTATTTTCCAAGCCAGGTTATTCCGATGCTCCCGGAAGCCCTGTCAAATGGTCTTTGTTCGCTGAATCCGCAGGTGGACCGGTTATGCATGGCTTGTGAAATGGTTATCAATCCGGCCGGTGAACTCGAGTCTTACAAGTTTCATGAGGCGGTTATCAATTCCAAGGCACGGCTGATTTACGAACAGGTCGCAGAAATTCTGGAAACGACAGCCTCACCATTGCGCCAACAGTTTAATCATGTGTTGCCGGCAATAGAAACCATGTATGAGTTGTTCAAAGTCATGCTGGGTGCCCGTGAAGCACGCGGTGCTATTGATTTTGAAATGACCGAAACACAATTTTTGTTTGACGAAAATCGCAAAATTGCTTCAATTGAACCACGCCAGCGTAATGATGCCCACCGGTTGATTGAAGAATTTATGATCGCCGCCAATGTGGCTTCAGCTAAGTATTTGCTGGGTAGCAAACTACCGGTGCTGTTCCGCGTTCATGACACCCCTGCCGCAGAAAAACTTGCCGCACTTCGTGAATTTCTGGGTGAATTGGGTTTATTCCTGGGCGGTGGTGATGAACCTGAGCCACGTCATTATGCGTCATTACTGAAAACTGCCAGCAAACGTCCTGATGGCCACTTAATCCAGACCGTCATGTTACGCAGTATGAAACAGGCTGTTTATTCACCAGAAAATATCGGCCATTTCGGGTTGGGTCTCGAAGCTTATACGCATTTCACCTCACCGATTCGTCGCTACCCTGACCTGCTGGTGCATCGTGCACTGAAACATGCCATCAGCAAGAAGAAAAAGGCCACTTGGCGCTATTCTGAAGAAGAAATGGTGCAGCTTGGTGAACATTGCTCTATGGCGAGCCGCCGCGCCGATGAAGCCACGCGTGATGTCAGTGACTGGCTGAAGTGCGAATATATGCAGGAACGTGTTGGCGAAGTCCATGAGGGCGTTATTGCAGGTGTTACCGGCTTTGGTTTGTTTGTTGAGCTCAGCGATATATATATAGAAGGCTTAGTCCACGTTACCTCATTGAAAAATGACTATTATCAGTTCGATGCAGCGGGCCACCGTTTAACGGGTGAACGCACACGTAAGGTATATCGTCTGGGCGATAGCTTGCGGGTTAAAGTCGTCAGGGTTGATTTGGATGAAAAGAAAATCGATCTGGAACTCGCCTGATATCTTAGATTTTCCTTGACCGCAGGCAGAAAGGCAGTACAATTATGCCCTTTCCAAAATGCATCGCGATTTACTGCGTTCAGTCTAGAAACCACTTCTGTGGTGAGTGTAGCTCAGTTGGTAGAGTCCCGGATTGTGATTCCGGTTGTCGTGGGTTCGAGCCCCATCACTCACCCCATTTTTCCCAAGTTCCTTGCATGAATCGATAGCCAGCTTACTGGCAATAGATAGCAGTTTTACCAACGCAAATTACTGATTTACACATAGTCATTTTATTAAATTTAAAATCCGCTTTGTTTAAGTCCGCAATATCATGCAGAACCTAATAAAAAAGTCCCGCAAATTCAGTACCCTATAAACCGTTAAATATTACTGTCATAAAAGGCCGGTTTTCACTTGCACCGCTAAGGCGCCAACCGTATAATACGCAACCTGTTGCCGGTGTAGCTCAGTTGGTAGAGCAACTGATTTGTAATCAGTGGGTCGTAGGTTCAAATCCTATCTCCGGCTCCAAAATTCAAAAGCCTCGTAAGTTTTCTTACGAGGCTTTTTTGTTTTTGTTAAAAAAATTGTCATCAACCAATATTTCATTAGGACAATTGGTAAAACACTTCAACCATTATTCGCATTCCCGCCCCAGCATCGGTAAAATTCACGGCACTGATTTAGCAAGCAAGTGGAACCTATTAATGGCGCAATACGTATACAGCATGAACCGCGTTGGCAAAATCGTGCCACCAAAACGCGAAATCCTAAAAGACATTTCTTTGTCATTTTTCCCCGGTGCCAAAATTGGCGTCCTCGGTCTGAATGGCTCCGGTAAGTCGACTCTGCTGCGCATCATGGCTGGTATTGATAATGACTATATCGGTGAAGCACGGCCGATGCCCGATATGAAAGTCGGCTATTTGCCTCAGGAACCAGAACTGGACGATAGCAAAACCGTCAGGGAAATCGTTGAAGAATCAGTAGCTGATGTTAAAAATGCTTTGGCAGAACTCGATGCTATTTATGCTGCATATGCCGAACCGGATGCTGATTTTGACGCGCTGGCCAAAAAGCAGGGAGAGCTGGAAAACTTAATTACCGCAAAAGATGGCCATAATTTAGATAACGCGTTGGAGCGCGCCGCTGATGCGCTGCGACTACCACCCTGGGATACTAAAGTTGCTGTGTTATCAGGCGGTGAACGCCGGCGTGTGGCGTTATGTCGTTTGTTACTCGATAACCCCGATATGTTATTACTTGATGAGCCGACCAACCATTTGGATGCCGAATCCATCGCCTGGATCGAACGCTTTTTGCAGGAATATCCGGGTACTGTGGTGGCGATTACCCATGACCGTTATTTCCTTGATAATGCCGCTGGCTGGATTCTGGAGTTGGATCGCGGTCGCGGTATTCCCTATGAAGGTAACTATTCGTCATGGCTGGAGCAGAAAGACCAGCGTCTGGCACAAGAATCCAAAGAAGAAGCCTCACATCGCAAAGCCATTCAGGCAGAACTGGAATGGGTGCGTCAGGGTGCTAAAGGCCGCCAGGCAAAATCAAAAGCGCGTCTGAAACAATTTGAGGAAATGAACTCCAAAGAATTCCAGCAACGCAATGAAACTCAGGAAATTTATATTCCACCTGGCCCACGTCTCGGCGATAAAGTCATTGAATTGAAAAACGTCACCAAATCCTATGGCGACAAACTGCTGTTTGAAAATCTCAACCTTTCTATCCCACCGGGTGCTATTGTTGGCATTATCGGCGCTAACGGTGCTGGTAAATCGACTTTGTTCCGGATGATTAGCGGCGAAGAAAAGGCCGATAGCGGTGACATTGAAATCGGCAGTACTGTAAAGCTTGCTTATGTTAACCAGGCACGTGAATTGGATAGCAAAAAAACAGTATTTGAGGAAATCTCTGACGGTGCCGATATGATTACCGTCGGCAATTATCAAACGCCATCCCGCGCTTATTGCGGACGGTTTAATTTCAAAGGTTCGGATCAGCAAAAATACGTTAAAGATCTGTCCGGCGGTGAGCGTAACCGCCTGCATATGGCCAAATTGCTGAAAGAAGGCGGCAATGTATTGCTGCTCGACGAACCGACCAACGACTTGGATGTGGAAACCTTGCGTGCCTTGGAAGAAGCTATTTTGGCCTTCCCTGGCTCAGCCGTAGTGATTTCGCATGATCGCTGGTTTTTGGATCGTATTTGTACGCATATCATTGCTTATGAGGGGGATTCCAGCGTTAACTTCTTTGAGGGTAACTATTCAGATTACGCTGAAGATTACCGCAAACGCTTTGGCAAAGATCATCAACCTGAGCGGATCAAATATCGCCGTATGAATTAACCTGCAATCTTAGTATTGGTTTAAATTGACGAATCCGGACAATGTAACAATTATCTGAAGATTTGTTGAAAGCCCTGTCATGATTGATTTGACAGGGCTTTTTTTGGATAACAGCAGCATTAATTGGCTGGATGAGTTGTTCGCAACTGAACTGAGTCAAAACCAGCATGTCCATAATTGTAACGAGCATGTAAATTGCGTAATATTTTAATTAAACTGTAACTAAAGTGTGCTTCTGCAAACAAAACCTATATATGAATCCACTAGCTTGAAGTCCCAGTTTAAGACTCACTCGCGTATGGAATATTCCTATGAATAACGACCTTTATAAAATCATGTATATCAGCTCGGCTACTCAGGATATGAGCGCCAAAGAGCTTGAAGCCATGATGCTTAAATGCCGTGCAAAAAATGCTTTCTTCGATATAACCGGTTATATGGTTTATCACGAAGGCAATATCATTCAATTGCTGGAAGGCAGCCGCACTTCAGTAGAATACATCTATAACACCATTAAACTTGATAGCCGTCATCATGCCATCGTCGAATTATGCACCGCGCAAATCGAAAGACGTGCTTTTGCTGACTGGCAAATGGGTTTCAAAAAAATTGACCGCCAGCAAATTCAAAAAGTGAATACCATTCAGGATTTGTTTATGGGCGAATTATCTATTCCCCAGTTGGATCAGTTCTGCGGGAAAGCAGCATTATTCTTTGAAACCTTTCTGAAAGTTGCCCGGCTTGATAACTACTCGCTGCTCCAGAATCGAATGTCGTCACTTTAGTACGCTTGTCTCCCCCGCATACGTTATGGTGTTAACGAAAATAAAAAACCTCACCATCATCACTGCTAAACAATAGCGCGCCATGAGCAAGATTGGCCGAGGAAAATATTGGCCCGCCACTATCAAAAGTAGATATCAGCGCACCGTTGTCTGGATCTAAAACAAGCATATCTCCCGCCATCGTACCGATATAAACCGCTGCTGCTGTCACCAAAGGTGATGCAAAAACCGGCGCTTGAGCCTGATACTGCCAAAGGATTTTTGCCGATTGCTGACCGAGACTCATGACGGTGCCGCTCATCGTCGCAATCACTATTTGATCATCGGTAAGCGCAGGTGATGCAAAAAGTCGATCATTCACTTGATATTGCCAGACTGATTTACCGGTTTCTGCATTCAGTTTCAGTAGTTGGCCACCATCAGTGGCAATAAAAATGTTGTTATTGCTAATTGCTGGTGTGGCATCCACAGCCGACCCTGCCTCTGCCCGCCATTGCAGCTCACCACCTTGATTCAAGGCATACACATAACCATCATCACTGCCAAAAATAAGCTTGTCACCGGCCAGTGCAACAGATGAATCGATTGCGTTCCCGGTTTGAAAGCGCCACTTTAATTCCCCACTGTCGGCATTTAATGCATACAGATAACTATCCAGTGAGCCAATATAAATGGTCTCACCCCATAACAATGCAGAGGCAAAAACCTTATCCTGGGTTTGGTAACGCCATTGCAATTCTCCCTGGTGATTGAGCGCATAAACAAACCCATCATCACTGCCGAATATGACCATTTTCTCCGTCACCAATGGGGTTGAGAAAATGCCGCCGCCGGTTTTATAACACCATAAAACCTCACCATTTCTGCTATCAAGGGCATATAACTTGCCATCATAGTGACCGCTGATAACTATGTTGTTATAGACCACCGGTGAGGCCGCAGCGCCATCTCCATCAGCGCTAAAAGCCCACGCGGGTTCGCTCAATTCAAGTGGCCCGTCACTGGTCGGCCAGAATCCACTACGCTGAAAGTCAGCACGAAACATATTGCTTCCAGCAAGAGGCTCAGACTTCGGTTCACAGCCAATCAGCACTACTGCCAGCAGTGTCATCCGGGCCGTACGACTGTAACTTTTATAATGATTCATTATCATCAACAGATTATTACTGCTGGCCGCCTGATATTCAAATCGGTCAGCATGATTTTTCGCTAACCATTGATTCAGCACTCTCTGTTTATGATGAAGAACAGTACTTGCAAACGGTTAACCTAAAACCAGTTTATAGTTAAATTTTAATTTCTGAATCAAAAGGATAATTTATTTTTCTGGTAAGTTTAAGAAGCTTTTTTTGTCACATGACCATGATATGATTTGTTCAAATAAAATAGGCCAATAAAGCTTTAATACAGGAGTATCTCATGTCGGCCTGGCTGTTAGCAGTGGCAGTTGTCGGTGTATTGGTATTGGCAGGCTTACTCTGGTGGCGGCATCAAACCAGCAAAAGCGTTTTATCTACTTCACTTAAACCACCCAGTAAAAAATTTCATGGCGTAGGTATCAGGCCTACATCCGGGGCCTGCCGAGCTGTACAGCTAGTGGCCGGGAAACGTTTTTTGCCTCATGAAGTGCCGGCATTGCCATTAACGAATTGTGATGTCTCTTATTGCGGTTGCCGCTATGAACACCACCCGGATCGCCGCGCTCAAATTGATCGGCGACAGGCTCATATTGATATTGAAACCCAACGTTCCGGTAAAGAGCATCGCGAAAACGATGAGCGCCGTCAAGGACGCAGATAGGGATCCCGAGGCGATACACGACCCGATTTCTCAATACTTAAAATATAATCGCGAATATCGGCTTTATTAGCTGTCAAAATGAATGGCGCGATTTCCCGCATACTTTCCTGAATGTACGGTGAAATATCAGTATTTTCTTTAAACAGCTCTGCCCGAACCTGACAAATTAGCTCAATGCCGCTACGAAAATTGGCCAAATCCGCAGCCGGCGTGCCATCTTCACCTATCGTCCAGCCACGTGTCTGCCATTCCTGATAACAATCTTTTGCCAAACGTTGCAAGGGCATCTCTCCCATCCCCGCCTGTGCTAATGGCATCACCATAAAAAACCCAGTCATCAACCACTTAATCATTATTTGCCTCCACAATTTTGTAATGTTGTGACGTTTTGCAAGCCAGGAAAATCCCGATATGGGTTAAATGATATTGCTTTAATGCAGTGCGGAGCGGTCGTTTATTGGTGCACTTTTCTGGTAATCGAGAAGGCAAAATCAAACATTGTTTTAATTTTTTGGCATCATTAATGCTGAATCTTAATTATAGTTTTGTTTCAGTTACATGTTGTTCTCTCTCGCTGCCTGATGAGCGTTGGGTAAATCTTCGGGTTTACCTTTTTTTGCGCACGATCCTGAAATTATCTGATTTAATGTTTTACATGATGGCCGGTTCCAGCAGGTTTCCTGTACTTGTGATAAAGGTTAGGCATTAATTTGGCTACTGCAGCAGTATCAGAATTTTTATCCATAAAAAAACTGGTACACCTTGGCTATCGGTGACAGTGACAATGCTATTGCTGTGCTGAAACAAGCGGATTTGGCTTTACTTATCCCGGCACCGGTGCATGGTTTACCGCAACGGACTGAACGCTCGGGTGTTTTAGTCGCGCCACGTGGCTGGGCGGCAGGTGTACAAGAAATCCTCAATTCAAATAGTAATTTGACACTTTTCACTCAATTATAGGTGAGTTAGATCTAGTGAAATCTGATAATCAGCAAGATTTTATCCATAGCAAGCTGTTGGTAAACTGGCCTGAAAAATTACTATTGGCCCCCCATCAAATGCCTTGGATGAGTAATACCGAACAGACGAAAATGGGTTGTCATGGTAGTTTAACGATTGAACGCTATGCTCTCGCGACAAATTAAGGATCTGAAAGAAATGACTGACCAGCAACGTATTCGTAAATGCTTATTCCCAGTAGCCGGTTATGGCACACGCTTTTTACCAGCGACAAAGGCAATGCCAAAAGAAATGCTGCCAATCGTTAACAAACCGTTGATTCAGTATGGCGTCGAAGAAGCCATGGAAGCTGGTCTCGATACCATGGGTTTTATTACCGGTCGTGGTAAACGGGCGATTGCTGATCATTTTGATACCAGCTACGAGTTGGAACATCAGATCAAAGGCACCAGTAAAGAAAAACATCTGGATGATATCCGACATGTCATGGATAACTGTGATTTTATGTTTATCCGCCAGCGGGAAATGCTCGGCCTAGGTCATGCCATTCTCAGTGGCGAACCGATGATAGGTCCGGAAGATTTTGCAGTTATTCTTGCGGATGATTTATGTGCCACACCAGAAGATGGTTCAAAGCGCGCACTGAGTCAGCTGGTGGAATTGTATCAAAGACATCGATGCACCGTTATTGCCATTGAAGAAGTACCACCAGAAAACACGGGTAGTTACGGAGTGATTGCCGGTGATGAAATTGAGCCGGGCGTATTTCGCATTACCGATATGGTCGAAAAACCTAAACCTGAACAAGCGCCGAGTAATCTGGCCATTATTGGTCGCTATGTCTTTACTAATGATATATTTGATTTTATTCGTGCCACGCCGCCCGGTGCTAACGGAGAAGTTCAAATCACCGATGCCTTAAAGGCGATGGCTTTGGAGAAGCCTGTTTTAGCGTTAAAATTTAAAGGTGGACGTTTTGACTGCGGTAGTATTGGCGGCTTTGTTGAAGCCACAAATTATTATTACCAAAATCATTATCTTGGCCGATAAACAGTCCCGAATTTTCTCATTATAATCTGATGTTTTAATGGTTAATAAAACTGAACAAGCCAATACGGCAGTTATCAGCCAAGCCGGTTTCCTTGATCAGCTCGCAACACAATGGCAATGGGCAATTGATAATGAAGCGTCAATTTCGCTGTTTCTGATTGATGTCGATCATTTTGATGAGATCCGTCATAAAAGTGGCTGCGTAAAAATCATTATTGGTGCCATTGACGGTATTCTGCAACGTGAAAATGATTTTATTACTTGTTTCAATCGCAAAAAAATTATGTTTTTGACCTCAGGGATGTCTTATCAGCAAACCAGGCAATTGGCAGATCGTCTGCATCAAGTGGTTGGCGCATTAAATTTAAGAAAAATCGAAGGTGATATGGCATCCCCCGCGATCACCGTCAGTATCGGTCACATTACTTACACACCCATAACCGATGGCAACTACGGTATTCTCGATATTCTCAGCAATCTTATTAAACTTTGCCAGCAGGCTAAACTTGCTGGCGGTAATTGTAGTAAAACGCGTCTGCACAGCCAAATATTACGCTGATAAGATTACCTATCAGATCTGGCAAAAGTATCGATAAATTGGTATATTTCTATCTATAAATACAACATAGACGAGGCCATTATGCTGAAAAAACTCGATAAATTCTTGATGGAAAAATTCCCGCATATCATTCTGGCTTTCACCTTTTTCTGGTTGGGATTGGTTGCATACGGTCTAATCAACTCCTGAGAATCATTACTGTCAGCACAAAAAAACCGGCGCTGCCGGTTTTTTTGTGGCTGCCATTTATTAATGAAGCAGACCTGAACGATAGCAAAGTCTCATATTAATCATTCACGTATACTCAATCTGCAAATAAACAAACTGGCGGAGGATATGCACAAATTTGATGAGTGGCTAATGACACACTTTTTTGAATTGATTCCGGTGTTATCTTTGATATGTTTGGGGTGGGTCACATTAAGCTGGTTTATGGCCTGAGCTGAAATGACTGCCTTGCTTGCAACTGACCGTTAATTCGCAAAACAATGCTGTGTTCACCCGGGTAGAGTTTTCGGGTACTGAGTTGCTGCATTTTTTGTTGTTTTGCTACGCTGATTTTCTGCTTGCTTGCCAACAGTAATCGTTGCCAGAAAAATACCTTGGTCGTTAGTGTGCCATTAGCCCGCATAAGACCGAGTTCATAATCAATTAACAGCGATTGAGGCTGACTGCTTAGATTTTGAATAGTCAGTTGTAGTGTGACCGCATCGCCAATACGGCACTCGGTCTCAGTAAGCTGGAAAGTTGTGTTTAAGGGCAGGTCGGCCCGATAACCCAATAAGGCCATAGTCGATGGATCAGCTTGTTTTTGTAAGGTTCTTAAAGCACGGCGAATAATCCACTGTCTGGCCGGTGTCGCATTGTTTTGCCAGCGCTGGCATAAATCTAAAATCTGCTGAGGATGCTCTTTACTGAGATCGTTTAAATGATTAGCGACCGATTTTTGTACATAAACACTGTCATCATCTTTCAGTTGTTCGAGCAACGCCAATGCCTTCTTTAACGGAATATGACTTAAGTGTTTACCCCATGGCAATCTGGGACGCAGGCCTTCTGAAGCAAGTCTGCGAAGGTGTGGATCGGTGTTTTGTGTCCACAGCAGCATTTGCTGGTAAGTCGACTCAAAATGTTGTTCAAGATAAGGCCGGATGGCAAATTCAGCAGTGAATAATGGTGTAAAAGCTGCCAGTACCGTCAAGCCCATATCGGGCGTCTTTAAACCGGCACGACCGGCATAACTGATAAGCGGCCAGGCAGTATAATTTTGCCAACCACCCGTATTTTCGGATACCGGCCAGTTTTCGGCCAGCGTTAAAAGTGGTGGCGCGACTTTGCTGAAATCCTCAGGTAACTGACTGGTAATCACATCAGCAATAAGATTCACTCGCTGAGTCAGAGTTAAGGATGCCAGTTCCGCTAACACCTGTTGCTGAAACTGGCTTTTATCAAAACTACTGAATTGTCTTTCAAGCACTATCGCTAAAAAAGCTACTGCTTCGGCATTAATCAGCTGTTTTAGCGGTTCAGCCATCAGCGTTTATGGAACACTGCGATCGATTCAACATGACTGGTGTGCGGAAACATATCCATAATCCCGGCAGCTTGCAGCTGATAACCGTAATTGTGTACTAGCTCACCGGCATCGCGTGCCAGCGTCGCCGGATTGCACGACACATAAACAATTTGCTCGGCGCCCAGTGCGGCCAACTGACCCATCACTTCAAACGCTCCGCTGCGCGGTGGATCCAACAAAATTTTATTAAAGCCCGCCGTTGCCCATGGATAATCGGCCAGTGCAGTTTGCGTTAAATCAGCCAGCTCAAATACAGCATTGTTCAGCTGATTTTTTTCAGCATTACGCCGGGCATGGGCAACCAATGATGCATCCCCTTCCACACCCACCACTTCTTTGACCTGCTGCGCGATAGGCAACGTAAAATTACCCAAACCACAGAATAAATCCAGCAGTCGATCGGTTGGCTGTAAATCCAGTAATTGCATCGCCAGCGGGATCATTTTCTGGTTAATCCCGGCGTTAACCTGAGTGAAATCACCGGGCGCAAAATCAAGCAATACACCCGGCATTGGCGAATAAGCCAGTTGTGGCTGTTCTGGCCATAAAGGACTCACCGTATCCGGACCACCTGGCTGCTGATAAATCCATAAATCATGCTGCCGGCCATAATTAATCAGCGCACTGATATCGTCCGCTGACAGTGGGTCCAGATTACGAAAGACCAGTGCGGTATGAGTATCATCCATAGCCACCTCTATTTGGGCGATACGTTCTCTGGCCGCTAATGTTTCAATAAGCGCAGCCAGTTCAGTTAAACGTAAACCAACTCGTGGATCTAATACTTCACATTGATTTAACTCGGCAATAAACGGCGCTGATTTTTCCCGAAAACCGACCAGCACTTTTTGTTTTTTATGGACATATTTAACACCCAGACGGGCTTTACGACGATAACCCCATAGCGGTCCTGTTAACGGTGATAACCAATAATCCGGTGTTAACTGACCAAAATGGGCAAATTGCTCAGCTAATGTATTTTGTTTTAAACGGAGCTGCGCCTCTGGTTGCATATGCATCAGACTGCAACCACCACATACCCCAAAATGTGCACATTTGGCATCAACACGATCAACCGAAGCATTCAGTACTTCAATGGTTTTGGCTTCATCAAACTTGCTGTGTTGGCGGGTATATTGAAATCGAACGGCCTCACCAGCTAAGGCACCATCAATAAATACCGTTTTGCCTTCGATGCGAGCAATGCCGCGACCATCGTGAGCCAGCGTTTCAATATCTGCTGTAAAAATCTCTTTGGAAACCTGTTTTTTGCGATATCGCCGCGCCATTTTTCTGCCTTACCAATAAAAAAAGTCCGGCCTCGCTATGCGGGGCCGGACTGTTATGTGAATAGAATTACTTTTGCTGCCAGCTACCGTTTTGCTGGTACCACCAGCCTTTGGCAGCATTACTGATCCAACGACGGGCAAAGGTTTCCTGAATATCATCCTGCCATTCGGGATGACCATTAGCGCGGGCAATTTCAGCATATAATGCTTTGCGATCCTGGTTTTCTTCAGCAATCAGTGTGTTAACCAAGTTGCGATCTTTCAGGGGCACAGCTGTCGCGTCCCGCAGCGTCACCAGACCATCTTGTGTTAGGCCAATCGCACCGCTTTGGTAAAAAGGTTGCAATAGTTCATGCCGGGCTTTCATCTGATTCTTTAAGACGGTGATGGCCGGTGAGTTAATATTAATATCAGCCTGTGCCTGCGCTGGGGATACCAGCCAATTAACAATTTGCATTGCCACAGGCAGGTCTTTGTATAATTGCGTTTGCGGTTCACTGGCCGCTGGTTCTGCTGGCTTACCAACTGCATCTTCACCCCAGACATCTTCGATAATTCGATCTGCTGCTTTTTCCGCTGCGGCAGCCGGAAAATAAATATTAATGGTGACGCAAGATGCCAATAGCAGCATGATCGTAAAACTGGTGAAACTAGAAACTAAACGCATATCAATCACCTTTATTGAATTATCGGTCCGTCACTGTTTTTTACTGCCTGTAGCCGAGCCACAAGCTCCGGCCAGTCAACGCGACGGGTAAAGCCCTTAACATTTATCCATGGCGGTAATCCCCCGCCTTTAACAATATAATACCCTTGTTCGTCATCCTCTATGCCACTCATCAGACAAACATCGTTCTTCAGCTGACAACGAATGCCCAGCTTGTCATAAGAGAAATCTTCAAAAAACCGCAAAAAGCTGCGCGACATGAGGCCGCTGGCGCCACCACCAATTTGCGATAAATTATCTACAGCCCGCTGACTGATGCGACGTTTGCCAGGATTATTTTCAGGGGTAGCAAATCGGGCATCAAATTGTACCGGTTGCCAGTTCGATAAGCGCAAATCCGTAATACTGCCATTTAAACGGCCACTAATTTTACCAAAGTCAAAAGTACGGGTGAGTAATTCTAAATCGATTTGCTGCATATCAATATTGCCATAAAGTTGCGGCAAGCTGCCAAATGGCGATTGCAACTTTAAATCTTTAATAACCGTAGTGCCGTCAAATACTTTTACCAGCAAAGCACCGTCAATATCTATTTGCTGATTCTGATAACTGACGCGGGGAATCACACCCGACAATTTGCCATCCATTTCTGGCCAGCCGAGGGCGTTGGTCAGTGCCTGCATAGATAACGGTTTAAGCAAGCCCTCAAATTGCCAGCTACTACCAGTAGTGGCATGTTGATAATTAAAATCGCTTATTTGCAAACCGCCGTCGAGCAACGGTAACTCCAGCATCTTGGTTAATGTTAGTTGATTGTTGGCAACCTCGGCCTGCAAGCTACTGGCATCAATTGGCAAGGCACCGATCATGATTTGCTGCCAATTTAAATGAAGCGGCACCGCATCAGGCCCAGTTGTCCAGGCAAATCGACCATCAAGCCCATTGATTGCAAAGCGTCCCTCATTATCTTTGATTGTGAGTTGTTGTAAATCAGCTTGAAATTGCAGATGATTTTTCTGCCATTCCAGATGTCCGGCAATTTGACCATCAGTGGTTAAATTAGCTGCTGCAGTGGCAGGTACAAAGGGCTGCAACCACCATTTATATATAGTTGATAATGGACTGGGCTTGAGTGTCATTTCGAGTTGTTGCAATTGCTTATTCTGGATTTGTAAAACAGCTTTTGCCGATAACACGCCCTGATGTTCAAGCTTAATATCACGTAACTGCCAACGTTGATTGGCTGGCTGCATCACACCTTTTAATGATAAATCTAATGGGGTCTGCTGAAAGTCCAGAAATATTGGCGCCCAATAGCTCTGACCATTGTTTAATGCCAATGCCGCCTGAAATTGCCAATCCTTTTGCTGAGCTGTCGCAGTTAATTCCAGTGCGAAATCCAACGTTTCAGCGACATGATTACCGGTGTTGTCACTGAAACTGAAATTGGGGCTGCTTAATTTGATATCAGCGTTCACCAGTTGCGAGCCGTTACCCGTTAAATCAGCAGTGCCGGAAACTACACCTTTGGGTTGCCAGCTACTTATCATCGTTAAATCACGGTTTGGTAAAATTTCTGTCAGTAATGTCAGCATTGAAGATGCATCCAGTTGCTGGACATTAAGCGTGCTTTGCCATTGTTTATCTTTAAGTTGCAAGCTCAGTTGCAATTGGCCACTGGCGAGCCCTAGCTTCGCTATTTCAAGCTGATAATCTTTCGTTAGAGTGTTGGCAGTAAATGACAGCGCAACATGCTGCTGACCAAGTAAAGCATGCGTGAACTGTAACGTGCCCTGCTGACATTGCCAGAACTTTGTCGCAACCTTAAATCGCTGACAATTTAAAGTGACATTGCTTAGCACTTGATCAGCAAGCGTAAACTCCTCGGCTGTTGCCTGCATCGCCAGGCCATTTTTATCGAGAGAGAAAGTGATATCGAGCTGGCTTGAATCGATATTGGCACCATGCAGGCTGCCGATTTGTAATCGGGCTGACTCAATGGCCGCCACCGAAAAACTGATTAACAGCAGAAACAGCGCAGCGAGGGTAACTTGGCTGTTTTGCGCTCGCATTATTCTGCGGGAAACAAACCTGTCGATAAATAACGGTCACCCCGATCACAAATAATGCAAACAATGACAGCATTACTAACTGATTCCGATAAACGCAGCGCCGCTGCAACACTGCCACCGGATGATACACCTGCAAAAATGCCTTCTTCAGCTGCTAATCGCCGCATAGTGTTTTCGGCAAGTTGTTGATCAATATCAATGGTTAAATCGACACGCTGTGGTTCATAAATCGACGGTAAATAAGCTGGTGGCCAGCGGCGAATACCGGGAATACTGGAACCTTCAGTCGGTTGCACACCGACGATTTGGATATCTGGATTTTGTTCTTTCAAATAGCGTGACACCCCCATAATCGTACCGGTTGTTCCCATCGCACTGACAAAGTGAGTAACGTCTCCATCAGTATCACGCCAGATTTCCGGTCCGGTGGTTTCATAATGCGCTAACGGATTATCAAAATTACCGAATTGATTAAGCACTTTA
>DASSWO010000104.1:0-2625 GCA_035704795.1 Methylophaga sp.
TTGTCACGGCACTTATGGCCAGGGTTTGGCTGGACCCAATTTGGCGAATAGTTTAAACACAATGAGTTATCAGGCATTTCTGGATATCGTAGCCAAAGGCAAAAAGGGCAAGACAGGTATGATGCCGGCCTGGCAAAGCAATAAACAAGTCATGGATGGCCGTGAACATATCTACCGATATTTGAAAGCACGTGCCGATGGTGCGATTGGCGCTGTTCAACCCATAAAAGCACAATAACCGTGATATGTAGACCTGCAGAAATGTCTGACTTTTGCATATTAAAATTTAACCGTTACTATTAAAAGAAAAAAATAAGGTCTGACATGCGATTAGTGCACACTCTGCTAATACTAGCGATGCTGGCACCGCTGCCATTAATAGCGAAACACTTGCCTGAGGACGCTGAACCGGGCACCAGCGTTAATGATATTCCGTTGCCGCTCACCCGGAGCACAGCAGCTGAGTTGACACGTGTCGAAACTGGCGGCCGCGTATTATCGGTGCAGGATGAGAAATATTTCGACCATAATGTGTTTCGTGTCAAAGTACTCCATGAAGATGGCAAAGTTAAAACTTACCGTATCGACCGAGACACTGGCCAAAGGATGTGACCCGCTTTCATGCGAATTCTGTTAATTGAAGATGAAACTGCACTGCGCGAACAAACCGCCCAGCAATTACGAACACAAAATCTGACCGTCGATGCCGTCGCTGATGGCGAAGAAGGTTTATTTATGGGGTCAGAGTATCCCTACGATGTCGCTATTATCGATCTGGGCTTGCCTAAACTATCCGGTATTGAAGTCATTCAGCAATTGCGTGAACAAGGCTTTAAATACCCGATTTTAATTCTCACGGCCCGTGGCCGTTGGCAGGATAAAGTTGAAGGCTTGGAAGCCGGCGCCGATGACTATCTGGTTAAACCCTTTCATTTTGAAGAATTATCAGCCCGCCTGAACGCCCTTGCCCGACGTGCTTCTGGCTGGGCTAATGCCACTTTACGCTGTGGACCGATTGAACTGAATCCCAGCTCACAACAAGTTTTTTTGCAGCAAACCGCTGTAGATTTGACCGCTTATGAATATCGCCTGCTGTATTTTTTAATGTTGCATGCCGGAGAAGTTATTTCTAAAACAGAACTCACTGATCACATTTATGAAATGGATCAAGACCGCGATAGTAATGTCATCGAAGTGTTTGTCAAAAGGCTGCGTGGCAAATTAGATCCTGACAAAACCCTGAATCCGATTGAAACATTACGAGGCCGTGGTTACCGGCTGACGCTGCCGCGTGATTAATCCCCGTCTGTCACTGTCCAACCGGCTGCTAATCGCAGTCTCTTTGGTGTTGGGGGCCTTTTTGGGTTTATCGGCAATTAGTCTTAATAATGCCTTTGAAAGCAGTGCTGAAACCGCTCAGAAACAGCGTTTGCATAATTACGTGATGACTATTCTTACCGCAGCGGAACTCACTGACAACGGCAGTTTACAGATGCCGGAAAAGCTGCTTGAACAAAAGTTTGCTATTCCAAATTCCGGTTTATATGCCCAAATCACCAGTGGTGATGAAATTGTCTGGCAATCGCCGTCAGCGATTGGTTTATTTTTAGCATTGCCTTTTCATCCGGGCCCGTCGGTTGAACAATATTCGGTCATTGACCTGCATAATGGAATGAAACTGAGTAATCTGGCGTTTGGTGTGGTCTGGGAAAACGATCAGGGCGAGCAATTTGATTACACCATTAATGTGGCCGAAGACCAGTTAATGCTGGAAGCGCAAACCGCCAATTTCCAGCGAAACCTTTGGTACTGGCTGGGTGGCACCGGCATTATGTTATTGATTGCCCAGTGGTTGATTCTGCGTTGGAGCCTGCGGCCATTAACCGGCGCCGCCAAAGATTTACATGCCATCGAAACCGGCGAACATGCCCGTTTAACCGGCGAATATCCGATGGAATTACAGCAGTTAACACAAAATATTAATAATCTGCTGGATCATGAACAAAGCCGCCGGGTGCGTTATAAAAACTCATTGGCTGATCTCGCACATAGTTTAAAAACGCCGTTGGCAGTATTGCGCAGTGAACTGGAAAACAGCCAGGATCTGCAGCATTTCAAAACGATTGCTCAGGAGCAGTTACAACGCATCAATCAATTGGTCGATTATCAATTACAACGCGCCGCCACCGAAGGTAAAAGCAATTTACTGGCACCGGTATCACTTGGTGAAATCATCCACAAAATCATCTCTTCATTGAATAAGGTTTATCAGGCGAAAAGTATCCATTGTCAGTTTGAAATTGAACGTGATGCCTTTATCCATGCAGATGAAGGTGATATGTACGAGCTGCTCGGCAACTTACTGGAAAATGCCTACAAATATGGCCGGCAACGGGTTAATATCGTCGTGCAGTCTCAACATCAGCAGATCACCTTGCGTATCGAAGACGATGGCGATGGCATTCCGTTGTTAGCAGGTGAAGATATTATTAAGCGGGGCCGGCGTTTTGACTCACAAGTTGAAGGACATGGCCTTGGACTTGCTATTGTCAGTGATATTGTTGATGCCTATGAAGGCAGCATAAAATTAGAAAAGAGTCACCTGGGTGGTGCCTGTTTTATTAT
>DASSWO010000111.1:0-7387 GCA_035704795.1 Methylophaga sp.
TTTACGGCGGGCGTCATAAACCTGTTGAGAAATACCGAGCAAAGTTTGTACATGATGGCCCACCTCATGGGCAATCACATAAGCCTGGGCAAAGTCACCGGGCGCATTGAGTTGTTGTTCTAGCTGATTAAAAAAGCCCAAATCAATATAAACCTGCTGATCAGCTGGGCAATAAAAAGGTCCAACTGCAGATTGCGCGGTGCCACAGGCGGACTGCACTGCGCCGCGGAATAACACTAATTTGGGTTCTTGATAGCGCTCACCATTTTGCGTAAAGAGCGCGGTCCAGGTGGTTTCGGTATCGGCTAATACCACAGCAACAAAATCAGCCAGTTGTTTTTCTTCGGCAGTTTGCCGTAATGGCTCGGATGACGTGACGGTGGTTGGACTTTGCAATCCAATCATCGCTAATAAATTTTGTAAGTTACCGGTAAATAAAGCATAAGCACCGATGCCTGCAATCAGCAGTAATGTGCCTTTAATACCCAGAAAACGGAACACCACCGGTAACAATCTGAGCATGCCACCACCTCTGGCACCACTGATGCCAGACATCCGTGAATTACGCCTATCAATGATGTTGTTACTTTTGTTTCTGCCACGCCATTTCATGCGTTATATCCATGATGGTTGATGAAGGGATATTAGCAGAACTTAGTCAACAGTGTTGATAACAGTTTTATTTAACAATCAGTGGTTTAGCAGACAGATGATTCATGCGGGCAGGGGCTGTAATGGATGGGGTTGTCTTTACAGAAAGTATAATAACGAAACATTCTCAGACGAGTTTACCCGTCCGAAGCTCGCCGCGGCTTGAAGCCTCGCGAAGACGAACAAAATAAAAACCGGTCATCTCGGAAGCTGCTTAATAGCTATCCAGAATGACCGGTCTCTTCAAAAGTGTTGACTTTCTGCAAGCACTTATCTGGTTTAAAGTCAGAGAGCACTGTCATTTCCAGCGAAATCGAGACATCCCTGAACCGATTAATCAGGCTGCTAACGCAGTGTCCGGCTAAATAAATTCAAAGCCAGTTGATAACCAATAGCTGCGGTTTGTGCGTCATAACGGCCACCATCACCTTCGTCACGCATAAAAGCATGCTCGGCATTAAACTCATGCCAGGTAAAGGTAATATCGGTTTTATTGAGCGCCGCGTAAATTTTATCGAGGCCTTCGCGCGGTACGTGGTTATCCTGTTTACCCCAAATCATCAGCAATTCGCCTTTAATATCGTCAAGGCGTTCCATGCTGTGTTGACCTGGCTGATTCGGGATATTCTGGTTATGCAAATCGGTGGCGTAAAAACACGCTGTGCCTTTAACTTCAGGCTGCAAAGCCGCCCGGAATGCTAAATGGCCGCCTATGCAGTAACCCATTGCAGCAAAGTGGCCGTTGCACCAATCTTGCTGCTGAGCGTATTTAATCGCCGCGGCATTATCAGTATCGTAACCCTGCACATCTTTGGTCATTTTGTCGTTATTGCCTTTTTCACGACCGGCATCGTCATAACCCAGCACCGTGCCAATCGGATTCAGTTCATGAAACACTTCCGGCACCATCACCGCATAACCGTGGCTAGCCATAAAACGGGCTGCACGCTCAATCGGACCAGTCTGCTGAAAGATTTCTGAATAAAACAAAATCACCGGATAGCTGCCATCACTCACCGGACGATGAATATAAGTGCGCATCACACCGGTTGGTGTATCAATATCAGCAAAATGGCTTTGGATTTTCATATTGGACTCATTTAAGTTGCAAAAGAAATTAGTGCCACATTGTACAACGACTCATAAGTCGCATGAATGGCTGGCGATTACTGTGCATTTGTAATTTTACGGATTACGTCAGATAAGCATGCAGCTCAGTTGCCGCCAGCAAGATCTGATGGCACAGTGTGTTTAAGAGTGATTACACCGATTCAGCAGATTGTCTGATCAGCAATTTATGATTCAAGTCGATCTGTTATTGATGGGCCGGTGAAAACCACTCATTCAAGTCCAATAGTGCAGAGTGTCCCAATGATCATTAAGCAGGGCAACACCGATAAATTTTTTATTCGCAAAGCGGTGGAAGCCGATTTGCCTATGCTGGTCGATTTTTTAGCCAAACTGGCACTGCATGTTGCCGGTGCACCACAGCTGAAACTTAAGAAAAAAGAACGAAGCAGACTGATGAATGTTATGCGCGCTTCGCTGTCCGATCCGGACAAGCTCATTCTGGTTGCAGCAGCACCTGATGATAGTGCAATTGGCATGGGCTATATTTACATCTCGCGTAATCAGGGTATTTGGGAACAGGCAGAAGAGACAGAATCCAAGTCCGCATTCATTGATGATGTGTGGGTAGAAGCAGATTTCAGAAACCTGGGAATTTTCCGTGCGATCATGCGTAAGTTGGTTGAATTCGCAGAAGACCATGATGTTCATGAGCTGATTCTTGAATATGCGCTTTCCAACAAAGAGGCAGAAGCAGTTTGGACGCGACTTGGATTTAAACCCACCGGGGTTCGTGCGGCTGCTTTTACCCAAACAGTGCAGCAGGCGCTGGTAAAACGGCCATGATGATGGCGAAAAACAGACGGCTTCGAGAAGCCAAAGCGGGGACTAAGTGATAGGTGATCGCACCGTAACGGTATTTACTGATAACGTAATGCTGGGCCACAACCCGGAAGTAGATCTGCCCTTTGTGCCCAGCCGGGTGGAGAAGCGTGTCAGACATATCTTGCAAGGCCTGGATTTTAAGTGGAGCTACCCAGAGCATCCTGGACGTTTATCTGCGATTACCAAGCATCTGGCAGAGAATCCTGTGCCGGGTGTGAATATTAAATCTGGCCCCTCGGCCACCTACGAACAGCTAAGCCGGGTGCATACCACAGCCTATCTGGATCACATTTTTTCTATGGAAGGTGAACGAGCCTGGCTGGACAGTGATACCACGGCAGTATCACCTGACAGTATCAAAGCGGTCACTGCCGCAGCGGGCAATGCTATAGCAGCCGTTGAAAGTGTAGTGAAAGGGGAGACACAAAGTGCCTTCGCCCTAATACGACCACCGGGTCATCATGCCGAACCTGTTCGGGCACGAGGCTTTTGCCTGATAAATAATGTAGCAGTGGCTGCAGCGCATGCGCAGACCAAACTTGGCTGCGAGCGTATATTGATTGTTGACTGGGATGCGCATCACGGTAACGGCACGCAGGATATTTTCTGGGCTGATCCCGATGTACTTTTCTTTGATACCCATTGCGCTGCGCCGTTTTACCCGGGATCAGGTGATTTGACTGAAGTCGGCGCTGGCATGGGAGAAGGTTACACCATTAATGTCCCGTTGCCGGAATCCGCCGGAGATATTGCGTTTGAAAAAGCCTTTCGGGAAATACTGATACCGGCCGCCGAGCATTTTAAACCTGATTTGGTGCTGGTCTCGGCAGGCTTTGATCCGCATCGCAATGATATGGCGCTGAATCTCAGTTATGACGGCTTCAAAGTGATTACGCGTATCGTTCAGGATATTGCAGATAAACACTGTAACGGCCGTTTAGCATTGGTACTGGAGGGTGGTTATAACCTGACATCCCTTGCTCATGGTGTTCACGCTGTGTTGGAAGTACTGGCCGGCGGCGATATACCGGAATTATCGCCAAATGGCGTCAAAGAGGTGGCTAAAGCTGCAGATTTTCATCGGTCTGCGTTCACCGGAGATGAATAAAAAATCACTGAAAGATTGCCGTAAGTAACTGGGTGCAATATTTCAGTGAGTCATTGATTGATTAATATTTCTGACGGTCCGGCATTTTGGAAAAGCCGAACAGCCCCAAAACGGCTTGCCGGTCTTATCGCCTTTTTTTGTCTCTCTGAGCTGCATTTCGCTGCCACATTTTGGACATAGCTGCGAATTATCTTTGTTGGTGATGATCTGTTGAACATGCTGTTTATGTTCCCGGTGGGTTTTGAAAGATCTTTTGAGTCGTCCGTTTTCAATCACATCGGTAATTTCCAGCACTTGTTTGGGACTCAGTACGGTTTCGGTCATCGATTGAATGTAACGGATATAGCCTATACCGAAAGTCACATTTTCGGGTACTGGCGTCTTAAAAGTACTGTCACCGATAAACACCACCACAGAGCGAACCTGCTGCTCTTCAAGATTTAACAGTGCTTGCAGGGTTTTGCTGTGTTTGTAGTTTTGATGCAGCGGGTTTTGAAAGCGATAAGTGTTTCTGAAGATTTTCTGTGTCCACATCTTCTGTTGTGGTGAACCATAAATCCAGCCTCTGAGATTTTTGGTTTCTACCACAAAAACACCATAGACAGAGACAATGATGTGATCGATTTGCGTGGTGCCATCTTCAGTGGGCAGGGTAACGTTTTTAATTAAATGATAAACATCGTTATCCAGCTTCCATCTGGCAAAAACATTGATGATGAACTCACCAAAAATGCCTTTAAACCATGCCGATTTAACAACAGCCGCAAAAATAAAAAGCGGGACCAAATACCACAGCGATAGCAGGGCTTGATAGATTGGTGTGAAGTCCATTTCGATCACCTTTATTAGTTATGTTTGCAAATTAGTCTAAGCCGAACTTCACATTATTAACGAACCTTCGTACCTTTTACGGCATACATCTTTTTATCAGCTTCGGCCAAAAGCGCATCGATATTAACGTTATCAGTAATGGGGGTATTTAAATAGCCGACGCTGAACTCAATATCATATCCGCGTTTAGCATCTTTATTATAAGCTGTCAGTTCTTCTTCAAAACGCTGGATGACACGCTCAGTATTTTCGACATCAACATCCATCATCAGCACGGCAAATTCATCACCGCCAATGCGACCAAATACATCTGATTCGCGGAATACCTCCCGCATGATATTGGCAAAAACGACCAGCGCGCGATCCCCTTCAGCATGACCAAAAGTGTCATTAATCGGTTTAAATTTATTCAAATCAAATAACAAAACTGACGCGGATAAACCTTTGCGACGACAAATATTGATGCTGTGTTTGGCAAGATCAGTAAAACCCCGACGATTGGAGATTAATGTCAGCTCATCAAGGGTCGCCAATTGTAAAGCAGCGATTTCTTGCTCAGCCATGACGCCCAGATCTTTTAATAACTGCGAATCATCTTCATCAAATTCACGTGGAGCAGTATCAATGATACATAGTGTACCGAGGGCACTGCCGTTGTTTACTTTTAACGGATAGCCAGCATAAAAGCGGATACTGGGATTCTCGGTGACAAGCGGATTATCTTTAAAACGGTGGTCATCCAATGCGTCTTCTACGACAAATACGTCATTACCCAAAATGGCATGGCCACAAAAAGACACTTCCCGCGGTGTTTCATCGGGAAGCTCTATTTCAGATGATTTGGATTTAAACCACTGCCTGCCATCATCAATCAGACTTAGTACCGAAATATCTACGCCAAACATACGTTTAGCCATGCGAGTGAGCCGGTCAAATCGTTCTTCTGGTGCGGAGTCGAGTAGCTTTAGCGCTCTGAGCTTTTCAAGACGATGTTTTTCATCTTCAGGGATCATCGGTGAGATCATCTTAAGATTTTCTCCTTAATAATTGGATAGGGGATATGAACATTATGGATAAGCGCTGGTCGACACAAGCGCCCAACGCACATAAGCAAATTCCCAGATAAATCATGATGTAGTTGTGCTGAATCTGCTTAGCTTGAAAAGATATAAGGCTAACCAGGCGGCTGTCTAAATAAGATTACTCTTCTACATCGATTGATTGATAACCCTCTCGGTATTCGATTTTTGAACCTTTGGGCTGTTTTTCCAGCACCATGCTGTTGCCACCAATGCTGATTTTGAAGCTATCGTCTGATACTTCAGTGACTTCATACTGGGTCATATCAACAAACAGCATATTGCCGCTGAGGCGCGTAATACTGTCATCAATCTGTGACAAGTAGGCTTTTTCATCTTCGTAGTAGGTCACCAGTTCAGAAACGGTCACCATGCCTTCGTCAGCTTCAGAGAAGTTTAATGCAAAAACAAATTCGTCTTGCTTTCCAATCCAGGTGGAATCAGCCAACATGCCGTAATCAACACCACGTGTCAGCGTGATATCGCCCGCTTCCAGATTGCCTTCAGCATTAACTGTCAGGATATTGGCAGGCAAGTCATTAGCGCCGGTTACCGTGATGGTTTTATCGTCGCTGTCATAACGGTATTGCGCGGTGCCAATATCTTCACCCCCTTTATTAATATTCACCTTGCCTTCGGGCAGAAATTGGTAACTGGTCAAACCGTCCGGCGCAATAAACCGGCCTTCAAATTCATCGTAACTGCTACAGGCAGTCAGCAAAAGCGGAAAAATCAAGACAAGTAGCCAGGTAAATTTTTTCATCAGCTTGGAGTTCCTTGTTGCAGGTCATAATCAATGTCCCAAAGGATACCTTGAAACCTTTGTGGCTCAAAATTCATTGTGATATGGAACGGTTAGGGCGATGACTATGTTAAATCTGTGCGGCAATTCGCCTTAGGCTCTTATCCAAAGGCATTTATAAATATTGGATTACTCCCTTCAGCACAAGCTACACGCTTCTAATAATAATTACCGGTAAAAATATTGTTTCAGAAATATTTCTGTATTTTTACTTACATAAAGTAAGTCTAATCTGCGATCAATGCGAATTTGCTGTAACAACGTCTGAAACCCGTTTGCTGCAAAAGGGCATTATTAATAATGACTTTTGTGACCACTCTAATTGAAGTGCGGCGCTAAACGGTGAGCAAAAGTTGTCTGATACCTTGATTAACTGTTATTCCGCTTGTGTCTGCATAAATACTGACCTCTCTGGTTTGCGCAGCCCCAAAATATGCCACTTATAAAAAGGCCCGATTGTATGAGGATATAAACAACTTAACCCATACAATTACCTAGTTATGCCGAATTTGTATGTTTTTATTGCATACAAATAATTTTGGCATAAACTTTTTCCATACATTGTATGGTTAAGGTCAGGTGCAACATGAAAGTTTGGCAGCCACATATTCACGATTCAGCCCGGGTTAAATACATTGGTATTGTTGAGGCACTTGAGACTGATATAAAAAGTCGGGTCATAAAACCCGGAGATCGACTGCCATCACAAAGGCTTATCGCTAAGCAGCTAGGCATTGATCTAACGACGGTTACCCGTGCTATCAATGAGGCTTCACGCAGAGGCTTGGTTGAAACACAACCTGGCAGCGGAAGCTTTATTGCACAAACGGCTTTTACGCATTACAACTCCTTACACCTTACTGAAGGCAAACCGCTCGATCTGAGTATGAATAATCCACCCAGTCCACCGGGTATCAGATTGGAGCAAGAAATTGCCGCAACGCTCACTGAGCTTAGTTCAGC
>DASSWO010000232.1:0-3137 GCA_035704795.1 Methylophaga sp.
GGATACGTGTTAAACCACAAAAAGCCGAGCCCGGCGCCGACTAACGCCGCGCAAAACACCGTTAGCTCACCCGAGCCCGGCACAAATGGAATTTGCAGATAACGGGAAAATTCAGCATGTCCGGCAACATAGGCAAACAAACCCAGCGCCGCAGCGACCATCACTGTTGGCATAATCGCCAACCCATCCAAACCATCGGTCAAATTGACGGCGTTACTACTGCCAACAATGACTAAATAAGCCAGCAACATGTACCAGCCACCGAGGGGGATAATCACTTCTTTGAAAAACGGCACGATCAATTGCGTTTCAGCAGGAACAGATGCCGTCGTATATAAAAATACAGCCGCACCGGCACCCACCAGCGATTGCCAAAAATATTTATAACGGCTTTTTAAGCCTTTGGGATCCTGGCGTACCAATTTGATGTAATCGTCGACAAAGCCGATAACACCAAATAATAATGTCACCAGTAATACCACCCAGACATAATGGTTGCTCAAATCAGCCCATAACAAAGTGCTCACCGCAATCGCCACCAAAATCAGCGAACCGCCCATCGTTGGCGTGCCCTTTTTACTGAAATGCGATTCTGGGCCATCAATCCGCACCACCTGACCGATTTGTCTGAAACTCAGGTGACGGATCATCATTGGCCCAATCAACAACGCGATACCCAATGCGGTCATAACACCTAAAATGGCGCGCAGTGTCAGATACTGGAAAACGTTAAAGCCACCATAAAACTGGGTTAAATATTCACTTAAAAATAACAGCATCAGCGATCTCCCCCGGCAGCCAGCGCATCCGCCAGTTTGTCCAGTTGCATAAAGCGCGACCCTTTAATAAGACAGGTCACGCCAGCTTGCAGATGTTGCTGTAAATAATTTTGCAGGCTGTCACAATCGGCAAAATGTTCAGCATTATCACCAAATTGCGCCGCCGCTTCGGCGCTTTGTTTACCCACCGTCAATAAGCGATGCACTTCAGCCGTTTTGGCATCACGGCCCATCTGCTGATGAATTTTCAGACTGTCCGGTCCCAGTTCACCAAAATCACCCAAGACCAACCAGCGCTGGCCGGGAAAACTGATAAGGGTTTGCAAAGCCTGGGCAAAAGAGCCCGGATTGGCGTTATAGGTATCGTCAATCAGTAATGCCTGCTGTTTAGTTGGCCTTACTTGTAATCGATGGGGCACAGCCTTAATACTGGCAAGGCCTTTAATCATGGCAGCAGGTTCAATGCCCAGCGCATGGCAGACTGTCATCGCTGCCAGCGCGTTGGCAACATTGTGCCGACCGGGCAACGGCAGACTGACAAAATGATTCACATCATCCAACTGCACCATAAAATGGCTGCCGGCAGGTGTTGTCTGACAATCTTGTGCCGTGACATTAGCCTGGTTTTCAAGGCCAAAAGTCAGTGTTTGCCGTTCGCCGATTAATGGTTGCCAGATTGACTCATACGGCATATCGGCATTAACAACAGCCACACCATCGGCTGCCAGCCCTGCGTAGATTTCACCTTTCGCTTTGGCTACACCTTCAAAACTACCAAATCCTTCCAAATGTGCAGCGGCAACATTATTGATGATCGCTACCTGTGGCTGGGCCATTGCAACCAGCTTTTCGATTTCACCGTGATGATTCGCACCCATTTCGATGACGGCATACTGATGGGCTTGCTTTAAACGGCACAATGTTAAAGGCACACCTAATTCATTATTGAGGTTGCCCTGCGTCGCAATCACATGATGTTGCTGTGCCAGCATGGCGCTGATCATTTCTTTCAATGTGGTTTTGCCATTACTGCCGGTCACGGCAATCACTTTGGCCTTGCTTTGTTGACGCCAAAAAGTTGCTAATTTGCCAAACGCAGCCACCACATCATCAACCACTAATTGTGGCAGCGGATCGGCGACGGATTTGGTAACCAATGCTGCAACAGCGCCGGTTTCCCGTGCTTGTGCTAAAAAGTCATGGCCATCGACCTGCCTGCCAGCCAATGCAATAAACAAATCACCTTTTTTCAACTTGCGACTGTCTATCGCAGCGCCTGTGACAGCGATAGCTGCACCTTGATAGTCACAACCTAAATGTTGGGCAATATCGGTCAACGTGAGCGGCAAGCTCATAAATTCGCTCCGGAAAGTTGTTGGCGGGCTTGCAGCGCTTGCTGAACGACGGCGACATCGCTGAAAGGCTGTTTTTGGCCTAGTTTTTCTTGATAGCTTTCATGGCCCTTGCCGGCCACCAGCACCATATCGTCATTGGCTGCTTTAGCAACGGCATAAAAAATCGCCTGACGCCGGTCACTAATAATCGTGGCATTCTGGGGATGCTGCATACCATCAGTGATTTCAGCGATAATGCTATCGCTTTCTTCTGAACGTGGATTGTCATCGGTCAAAACCACATGACTGGCAAGTTGTTCAGCCTGTTGTCCCATCAGCGGTCGTTTGCCATGATCCCGGTCACCACCGCAGCCAAATACGCACCATAAATCTGCACTTTGATCCAAATGCTGACGCATTGCTGTTAGCGCTTGCGATAAAGCATCGGGGGTATGGGCATAATCAACTACCACGGCAGGACTGTTGGCTTGTTGCAGCAGCTGCATTCGGCCACTGACTGGTTGCAATTGTGACAAATACTTCGCAATCTCTTTTGACGTCATTTTCAGCGTACTTAGTACAGCAGCCGTCGCCAGTAAATTATCAATATTAAAGCGGCCTAGTAAGCCTGCATCAATATCATGTGAAACGATTTTTGAATCTAATTCGAAATGCAGTCCCGCCGCATCAAAACAGGCATTTTTTGCCTGCCAGTCAGCAGATTGTTGTTGGCTGTAACTCAGCCAGTTTAATGCGGCTGGTTGTTGTTTATATAAGGCCTGGCCAAAGTCATCATCGATATTGACGATAGCTGTGCTAACCGTTGGCATCATAAATAACTGCCGTTTAGCAGCAGCGTAAGACTGCATATCACCGTGATAATCCAGATGATCACGGCTTAAATTGGTAAGCACAGCAATATCAATAGCGATGGCATTCAGGCGGCCCTGGGCTAGCGCGTGTGATGAGGCTTCAATGGCAACATAATGAATGCCGGCATCACGCAATGTCGCCAGTATTTGCT
>DASSWO010000245.1:0-2177 GCA_035704795.1 Methylophaga sp.
CTGCTTATCGGTATCGGAAGTCATCGCGTACCACAGAGCAGCAGACGCCAGCACTGCGGTGATAAACAACATCATCGCTGATAAACGATCCAGCACCATGACAATGCCAAAGGGCGCTTGCCAGTCGCCAAGCAAAATCACCTGATAATCACCGCTCAGGCTTTGCTGTAAACCCCAGCCGGTTAATAACAACAGCAGTAAAGTAAAGCCCAAATTCAGCAGTCGCTGCATGCCAATACCGGCACGCTGTGCCAGTAAAATTGTAATACCACCAATCAGCGGTAATAGCACCGGGAAGCTTGCGAATTGATTCATTTAGCCGCGTCCTCAGTATTCAGATTCTTTTTGTGCTGCGCGGCGTGATGTTCATCATCAGATTTATGGATGCCGTCCACATGATCATTACCCAGTTCACTTCGGGCTTTCAGCGCTAAGACAATCAGAAATGAGGTCATACCAAAAGCAATAACAATCGCCGTTAACACCAACGCTTGTGGTAATGGGTCGGTGTACCCGCTGGCTGCCTTATTAATCACGGGTGGTAGACCAATTTGCAGACGGCCCATCGCAAACAGAAACGCATTCACGGCATACGCCAGCAAAGTCAGGCCCAGTACCACTGGAAAAGTGCGTGCTCGTAATGTTAAAAACACACCACACCCTGTCATGACAGCGATAACAGCTGCGATTAGCCATTCCATCAGTTTGGCTCCTCTTCCGGCATAAAGTGAGCGGCATGGCTAAGTTTGCCAAGCTCCACCAAAATCATCACTGAGCTGCCAACGACCGTTAAAAACACACCCAGATCAAAGGCAATGGCACTGGCGATTTCAAAAGTGCCAACTATTGGCCAGTTCAGATAGGTGAACGCCGTGGTTAAAAATGGGAAACCCAATAGGAGCGGCACCAGCCCGGTTAACATGGCAATCAATAAGCCGGCGCCAATCACCAAATGCATATTGGCTTTGAGACGTTCATTGGTCCAGTCGATGCCGTTGGCAAGATACTGAGAAATGAGCGCCACCGAGGCAATCAGCCCGGCAATAAACCCACCGCCGGGTAAATTGTGACCGCGCAGAAAAATAAACACGGCGACCATCAGCATCAATGGAAACAACAAGCGGGTCAGTGTCTGCATAATCGGCGGATGCGGGTCATAGCTCCAGGCCAGTCCATGAATATCTTTACTGGGCGCCGACAGTTTCAAACCATGCAGCATCGCATACACACCTAAACCCGCCAGCGCTAAGACAACAATTTCACCAAGGGTATCAAAGCCACGGAAATCAACCAGAATGACATTCACCACATTAGTGCCGCCACCGCCTGGTTTGGCGTTGTCGAGGAAGAATTGTGAAATCGGTTGATACTCGCGGCTGAGTACTGCCATGGTCAAAATAAATACCGTCAGCGCAGATAAACCCGAAATAATCCAATCTCGCATCGAACGGGCAAAACTACGCTCTTGTGGCGAATGCTGGGGGAGAAAGAACAAGGCCAGTAATAATAAAACGATGGTGACCACTTCTACCGATAACTGCGTTAATGCCAGATCCGGCGCGGAAAATAGCACAAATCCCAGGGCCACCAATAAACCGACAACGCCGACCGTAATTAACGAAACCAGCCGTTTATGATGTAAAGCAGCGGTCAAAAAACTGGCCGTCATCATTATGCCAGCCATGGCTATCGTTACGGCATCAGCCGGTAATAACTGCCTGTCACCCAGAATCTGTGTTGGGAACTGGGCAAAGGCCGCAAAGCCAACAAACAGTGCCGCTGCCAACAGCCAGCTAACGGCCGGTTGCAGCGCATTGCGATCAAATATTGCGGTGACTTTTCGGCCGGCACGAATCAGTTTCCACAGCAGCCAGTCATAAATAATTTTGCCCTCAATTCGCAGCAGCGACCGCTCATGCCAGTCCCATAGTTTCTTACGTTGGAAATATAGCAATACACCGAGCACCAGAGCGATAAAACTCATTAACAGCGGCAGGTTAAAACCATGCCAGATCGACAAACTGAACGTGGGTGCGCTGTCTTGTAAACTGGCCGCAGCTGCGACATTTAAAATAGGTCCTAGCAACAACATCGGTGCAATACCGACCACCAGACATAGCACCACCAGAATATCGACAGGAATTTTCATAAATCGTGGCGGTTCATGAGGCGTTTTC
>DASSWO010000250.1:0-5419 GCA_035704795.1 Methylophaga sp.
CAGCAGTAACAATGGCAGATCGGGATGGCGTTATCTGGTTAGATGGCGAATTCGTGCCATGGCGTGAGGCCAAAGTACATGTCCTGACTCATACTTTGCATTACGGCATGGGCTGTTTTGAAGGTGTGCGGGCTTATAAAACCGATGCGGGTACCGCGATTTTCCGTTTGCAGGAACACACGAATCGTCTGTTTCGCAGTGCCAAAATTCTCGGTATGAAAATGCCTTACGACAAAGACACGCTGAATCAGGCACAGCGTGATGTGGTGCGTGATAATAAGCTGGAGTCTGCCTACATCCGGCCAATGGTGTTTTATGGGTCAGAAGGTATGGGCATTCGCGCCGATAATCTGAACACCCATGTGATGGTTGCTGCCTGGCATTGGGGTTCGTATCTGGGTGAAGAAAACATGACCCGCGGTATTCGCATCAAAACGTCATCGTTTACCCGCCACCACGTCAATATCACCATGTGTAAAGCCAAAGCCAACGGCAATTACATGAACTCAATGATGGCGCTGCAAGAAGCCGTCAATGATGGTTATGACGAAGCCTTGTTACTCGATGCCCAGGGGTTTGTTACCGAAGGCAGTGGTGAGAACTTTTTTATGGTGCGTGATGGCGTGTTGTATACCCCGGAACTGACCTCGGCGCTGGAAGGTATTACCCGCGATACAGTGATTAAACTAGCCAACGATATCGGTCTGAAAGTCGTTGAAAAACGTATTACCCGTGATGAAGTTTATATCTGTGATGAAGCTTTCTTCACCGGTACCGCTGCTGAAGTGACGCCGATCCGCGAGCTGGATAACCGGCCAATTGGTAATGGCAGTCGTGGCCCGATTACCGAGCAGCTGCAAAGTATGTATTTCGACCAGGTCTTCGGCCGCAGCGAATACTACCGCGACTGGAATACATTGGTTTAAGCAACACAGATTTTCAGAGGTTTTGCATGGCAGGTCATAGTAAGTGGGCAAACATTCAGCATCGTAAAGGTGCACAAGATGCCAAACGTGGCAAATTGTTTACCCGGTTGATCCGTGAAATAACGGTATCAGCCCGCATGGGCGGCAGCGATCCAGCAACCAATCCGCGTTTAAGAGCGGCGATTGATAAAGCGCTCGGCAGCAATATGACTAAAGATGTCATTGAGCGTGCCAGTAAACGCGGTGCCGGTGAGTTGGAAGGTGCGGCTTATGAAGAAGTCCGCTATGAAGGCTATGGCCCGAATGGCATCGCCATTATGGTCGATTGCATGACCGATAACCGTAACCGGACCGTTGCTGAAGTGCGCCATGTATTCAGTAAGCGCGGTGGCAATATGGGCACCGATGGTTGTGTCGCCTTTATGTTTAATCAGAAGGGTATTATCAGCCTGGCGCCCGGCTTTGATGAAGATGCCGTTATCGAAGTGGCATTGGAAGCGGGCGCTGAAGATATTGTCAGTAATGATGATGGTTCGATTGAGGTATTCACCACGCCGGATGAATACGCCGCCGTCAAAGATGCACTGGATGCTGCTGGCTTTGAGGCGCAATCGGCCGAAGTCACCATGCACCCGGATAATACCGTCAGTCTCGAATTAGATGACGCGCAAAAAGCCATTGCAATGATTGATGCTTTTGAAGAATTGGATGACGTGCAGCAAGTTTATTCCAATGCCGATTTCTCTGATGAGGTGATGGCGCAGCTTAGCTGAGCCTGCTATGTCACGCATCTTAGGTGTTGACCCCGGCTCGCGAAAAACCGGCTTTGGCATCATCGAATTGCAGGGCAAGCAAATAAAGCACGTTATTAACGGCCGTTTACTGGTGGGTGATGGTGATTTTGCCGACCGTTTAAAACAAATTTTTGACGGACTGACCGATCTGATTCAACGCTACCAGCCGGAGATCATGGCCGTGGAAAAAGTGTTTTTACATAAAAATGCCGACTCCGCATTAAAACTGGGTCAGGCACGTGGTGCCGCGATATGTGCCGGGGTCAGCCAGAACCTGATTGTTCACGAATACTCTGCTACCCAAATAAAAAAAGCCGTAGTCGGCAATGGCCATGCCCAAAAAGATCAGGTGCAGTATATGATGTCGCTCATGTTGCAACTTAGTGAACCGCCTGCTGAAGATGCTGCTGATGCGCTGGCCTGCGCCATTACACATGCCAACCACGCCAGTATTGGCATGGCCAGTAAATTGCCTGAAGGCATGCGCACCAGCCGTCGCCGTGGAGGTCGATACAGCCGATGATCGGACGTTTAACTGGTATTGTTATTGAAAAACAACCACCTGAATTGGTGCTTGATGTGCATGGGGTTGGCTATGAGTTATCAGCGCCAATGTCGACTTTTGTGAACCTGCCCGCATTGAATGAAACAGTCAGTCTGTATACTCACCTCGTCGTTCGCGAGGATGCACAATTGTTATATGGATTTGGCACCGCGCGCGAACGTTTGTTGTTTCGCAGCCTGCTGAAAGTCAATGGCGTCGGTGCTAAGTTGGCGTTGACCATTCTTTCCGGTAGTGATGTTGATACCTTTGCGCGCAGTGTGCAGGAAGGTGATACCGCCAGCCTGACACGATTGCCCGGGGTGGGTAAAAAAACCGCTGAACGCTTAATTATAGAAATGCGTGACCGTCTCAAAGAAGTCGGCAGCGCCATGGGATTAGATAGTAGTGTCACCCAGGCAATGCCAAGCAGTACGGGCGCTCGTAATGAAGCAGCTGAAGCACTGGTAGCGCTGGGTTACAAAGCCGCAGAGGCAGATAAAATGATTCGCAGTATCAATGCCGAAGGTATGAGTACGGAACAAATTATCCGGCAGGCCTTACAAAGAAGCTGATGATGGAAGAGCGATTTATTACACCTGCTGCCGTACCGGATGAAGAGCGCCATGATCGGGCGATCCGGCCGGTCCGGCTCAGTGATTATATCGGCCAGCCTTCGGTGCGCGAACAAATGGATTTGTTTGTCTCGGCGGCGCGAAACCGCAATGAGGCACTGGATCACACCTTGATCTTCGGCCCGCCGGGTCTCGGTAAAACTACCCTAGCGCACATAATTGCTAACGAAATGGGTGTAAATTTACGTCAAACCTCAGGCCCAGTATTGGAACGGCCGGGTGATTTAGCAGCGCTTTTAACTAATCTTGAGCCCAATGATGTGTTGTTTGTCGATGAAATTCATCGTTTGAGTCCGGTGGTCGAAGAAGTGTTATATCCGGCGATGGAAGATTATCAAATCGATATCATGATTGGCGAAGGTCCGGCTGCTCGCTCTATCAAACTTGATTTGGAGCCGTTTACGTTAGTAGGTGCTACCACCCGAGCAGGTTCGCTAACGTCGCCTTTACGGGATCGTTTTGGTATCGTGCAACGGCTGGAGTTTTATAATATTGAAGATTTAAGCACGATTGTGCAGCGCAGCGCGCGCATTTTGAATGTGCCGCTTGATATCACCGGGGCCGGCGAAATCGCCCGCCGTTCAAGGGGGACGCCGCGCATCGTCAATCGGTTGTTGCGCAGAGTACGCGATTATGCTGAGGTCAGATTTGATGGTGTAATCAGCGCTGAAGTTGCCCGCCAGGCCTTGGATTTACTCGATGTAGATGACTTTGGTTTTGATATGCTGGATCGCAAGCTATTACTGGCGATTATCGAAAAATTTGCTGGCGGCCCGGTAGGACTGGATAATCTCGCCGCCGCGATAGGCGAAGAACGCGGCACCATTGAAGATGTGTTGGAACCTTATCTGATTCAAGAAGGTTTTATCATGCGTACGCCGCGTGGCCGGGTGGCTACAAAACGGGCATTTTTGCACCTGGGTTTGAAATCTGATCTGGATTTAACAGGTGATTGATGCAGTATTTTGACTGGCCAGTGCGCGTTTACTACGAAGATACTGATAGTGGTGGTGTGGTTTATCACGCTAACTACTTGAAATTTATGGAACGTGCCCGCACTGAATGGTTACGGCAACAGGGTTTTCAACAAGACCAGCTTCGTGAAGCGCACAATGTGTTGTTTGCGGTGCACTCAATGCAATTAAATTTTCGCCGACCGGCACGTTTTAACGATGCGTTGCTGATTCGTACAACATTAATTCAGACCAGTGGCGCCAGTATGCAATTTGAACAACAAGTGTCGCGAGAGGCGACATCATTATGTGAAGCGACCGTCAAAGTCGCCTGCCTCAATGCTGAGACTTTTCAGCCTTGCCCAATACCTAACTCTATCCTGACGGAGATGCAACGTGAATGCTGATATGTCCCTGTTTGCACTGATTTCAGAAGCCAGTTTGCTAGTTAAACTGGTCATGCTGACATTGCTACTGATTTCGCTATATTCGTGGACGCTGATTTTTAAAAAGCGTGCCGAAATAGCACGGGCCTTGAAGGATGCCGATAATTTCGAAGATAAATTCTGGTCCGGTAATGAGCTGAATAAACTCTATGAAGATATTACTGCCCGGCCGCATGCCAGCCGGGGCATGGAAGGGATTTTTGAAACTGGCTTTAAAGAATTTATCCGTCTGAAAAAAACCGTTCCGGATTCTAATTTTGTCCTGGAAGGCACACAACGGGTAATGCGGATTTCGCTGGCTCGGGAAATAGATCAATTAGAAGTGTCATTGCCGTTTCTGGCCACAGCCGGTTCCACCAGCCCGTATATCGGTCTATTCGGTACCGTCTGGGGTATTATGAATTCCTTCCGGGCGCTGGGCGAAGTGCAACAGGCGACGCTAGCCATGGTTGCACCTGGTATTGCCGAAGCCTTGATTGCGACAGCAATGGGCTTGTTTGCAGCCATCCCAGCCGTTGTTGCCTATAACCGTTATTCGCATGAAGTAGAGCGTCTGATCAATCGCTACGATACCTTTGTCGAAGAGTTTTCTTCGATTTTGCAACGCCAACAAAGCTGATTCCGGAGCAGTTATGGCTCTTTATAAAAAAGTACGTGTGCGTCGTAAACCAATGGCTGAAATCAACGTCGTGCCTTATATCGACGTTATGTTAGTGCTGTTGATCATTTTTATGATCACAGCACCATTACTGACCCAGGGTGTTAATGTGGATTTACCACAAGCCGTTGCTAATCCGGTGGATTCACCAGAAAACACGGAGCCACTAATTATTTCAGTTGATGCTGAAGGTAATTATTATTCTTCAGTGGGTGAAAATCCAGATGAGCCGGTTGAAGCGTCAGTATTGGCTGCGCGGGTTGTCGCAATATTAAACCGTAATCCGCAAGTGCCCGTGATGGTCAAAGGTGATGCCAGTGCCAACTATGGACAAGTGGTTAGTCTGATGGCCTTATTGCAACAAGCTGGTGTGCCTAATGTTGGCTTAATTACTAAACAACCCGAAAACCAGTCTGATTCTTAAGTATGAAAAATCCGATTTGGCAAAATTTTCTGGCAGGTGGTT
>DASSWO010000255.1:0-11282 GCA_035704795.1 Methylophaga sp.
ATGGTGCTATGAAACATGCCATTGGAGCGCGTAAACAAATGGCGGTCCGCACCATTTTTAATTTACTGGGCCCCCTGACCAATCCTGCCAATGCGCCGCATCAGGTGCTCGGTGTTTATGATGCCAAATGGCTGCGACCGATGGCCGAAGTTCTGAAAAAATTGGGCAGCAAACATGTGCTGATTGTCCATGCTGAAGATGGCATGGATGAAATCAGTATTGGCGCCGACACGCTGGTCGCCGAATTGCACAACGGTGAGATCAGTGAGTATCGCATCACGCCCGAAGATTTTGCCCTGCAACGTGCCGATATCAGTCAATTAGCCGTCAGTAATGCCGAACAAAGCCTTGATATCATCAAAGGCATTTTTGCCGGTCAATGTGGCCCGGCACGCAATATTGTCGTGCTAAATGCCGGCGCTGCCATTTACGCCGCCGATCTTGCACAAAGCTTAGCCGAGGGCATCAAACTCGCCCAACAAGCCATTGATAATGGTACGGCCCAGCAAAAACTCGATGCCTTAATTCAATGCAGTCAACAAGCCAGCTAATATGACCGACACGCCTGATATTCTGAAAAAAATTCTGCACCGCAAACAACAAGAAATTGACGAGCGCAGTGCCCGCGTACCACAGAGCAAACTGCAAGAAATGGCTGAAAATGCCCTGCCGGTTCGTGGTTTTGTTGAAGCGATGCAGGCGAAAATTGCTGCCGGCCAAAGTGCTGTAATTGCTGAAATAAAAAAAGCGTCGCCAAGCAAAGGCTTGCTGCGAGCTGATTTCCGGCCGGCGGAGATCGCCCAGTCTTATCAATCTGGTGGCGCAGCCTGCTTATCGGTACTCACCGATCAGGATTTTTTTCAGGGCCATGAAAATTTTCTGCAACAAGCGCGTGCGGCATGCGAGCTACCGGTTATCCGTAAAGATTTTATTATCGATCCGTATCAGGTATTTGAAGCACGGGCGATTAATGCCGATTGTATTTTGTTGATTGTTGCAGCGCTCGATGATTATCAGCTTGAGGATTTAAGTCAGTTGGCTTTGCAACTGGATATGGACGTATTGGTTGAAGTGCATGATGCTGAAGAATTACATCGCGCATTGGTACTTAATTTACCGTTAATTGGTATTAATAACCGCGACCTGCGTACTTTTGATACACGCCTGGAAACAACGTTAGATTTGCTCAAACAAATCCCGGATGAAACAACCGTCGTCACTGAAAGTGGTATTCACTTACCGGCGGATGTTGCTTTAATGCGTGAACACCACGTCAATGCCTTTCTGGTAGGAGAAGCGTTTATGCGCGCTGACGATCCCGGCGCGGCTTTAAGCGAGCTTTTTAAATAATCAGCCAGCTTGTTTTTTTAATTGCACTGACGTGCGGCGATGAGCTTCATCGTACAAAATCACCGTTTTGCCATGTGCCCAGAGCATACCCTGCTCCTGTAACTCTTTAAGAACGCGGCCAACCATTTCGCGAGAACAACCGACGATACGGCTGATTTCCTGGCGGGTGACTTTAATTTGCATACCCTCTTCGTGACGCATGGCATCCGGTTGGGCAGCAAGTTCTTCCAAGGCAGCCGTCACGCGGCCTGCCACGTCCAGAAAAGCCATATCAGACGCTTTACGAGTCGTACTGAGCAAACGTCTCGCCAATTGCTCGGCCAAGGTTTGTAACAAAACTGGGTAGCTGTTTTTCAGTTGTGTGGTCGCCATACTGCGAACTTGCTGGTAACTGATTTCTTCTGTCCGGCAATCACTGCGTGCCCGGACCGTGACCATACGATCCCCCACTTCGGAAAACAGGCCGATTTCACCAATGAAATCACCCTGATTCAGATAGGCGACAATCAACTCTTCGCCTTCCTCATTTTCCATGCAAATACTGACCGACCCTTCACGTAAGTAATAGAGTTTGTCCGCAGCATCGCCGGGGCGGACAATAATGGTTTTTGCGGGGTAATGCCGGCTATGACAGTGTTGAAAAAATTCAGCCAAACCGGCTTCGATTGCTTTATGTTTATGATAATCCATCGTTTTCCCCAGCGCCGGGCCGGCGCGTTTAGTCGAACAAATTCTGCCCAATGGTGACGAATATGGCAAAATTGTGACCATTTGGCAACGTAGATGGAATTGAATAATGAAAGCGCGGGTGAAATGGGTTGAAGATGTTTTGTTTCTCGGTCAGAGCGGTACCGGTCATACGATAGTCATGGAAGGCCCTGCCGAATCCGGTGGCAAAGACACCGGCATGCGACCAATGGAATTACTGTTGTTGGGCATGGCAGGTTGTACCGCTTACGATGTCGTCGGCATTTTGAAAAACTCCAAACAAGACATTACCGACTGCGATGTCAGAGTCGAAGCCGAACGCGCTGATGAAATGCCTAAAGTGTTTACCAAAATTCATGTCCACTACACAGTCACTGGCCGCAATGTGAAAGCCAGTTTTGTCGACCGGGCTATCAAACAATCCACCGAGAAATATTGCTCGGCATCAATCATGCTCGGCAAGACGGCTGAGATTAGCCATGAATTTGATATTGTCGAACAGGATTAAGTGAAACAGTAATGGAAACGTTTATTTATAAGAGCCGTAAAAAAGAAGAGCTATATCTGTATCTGGCCGTTAAAGACGATTTTTCAGTAATACCGGATGACCTGCTGAAATCCATCGGTCACGAGCCACATTTTGTGATGCAGCTGACACTGAGCGAACAACGCAAACTGGCCCGCGAAGATGTCCGTAAAGTCATACAAAATCTTCAGGAACAAGGTTTTCATCTGCAAATGCCGCCACCAGCGGATTTAATTCTACAGCGCGAACGCGCCGGCAAGCCGCACTGATTACAGCAGTTTTTTTAGTTTATAAATCTGCTCTAAAGCTTGTTTAGGCGTCAGTTCATCCGGTTCCAGATCGTTTACAGCATCCAGTAAAGGTTGATGCTTATCAGTTGACTGAAATAAATCGGCCTGTGGCTGCGTAACAGGTGCTGGAGATGTCGCCGTTTGCGATTGCTCCAGTAATTGTAATTTTTGCCGGGCAGCCTTAATCACATCACTGGGCACACCAGCCAACTGCGCCACTTGCAGGCCATAACTCTGGCTGGCGGCGCCGGCTTTAAGCTGGTGTAAAAAGACAATCTTATCGCCATGCTCAATCGCATCAAGATGTACATTGACGGCTTTGGGATACAACGCTGGCAATTGCGTCATTTCAAAATAATGGGTGGCAAATAAGCTATAGGCACCGATATCACGCACCAACTTTTCGGCGCAGCTCCAGGCCAAAGCCAAACCATCAAAGGTGCTGGTACCCCGGCCGACTTCATCCATTAACACCAGACTGTTGGACGAGGCGTTATTGAGAATATTGGCCGCTTCATTCATTTCCACCATAAAGGTCGAACGACCAGCTGCTAAATCATCACTGGCGCCAATACGGGTAAAGATCTGATCCACCGGACCGATTTCAGCGGCTTCAGCTGGCACAAAACTGCCCATATACGCCAAAATAACAATCAACGCTGTTTGTCGCATATAGGTCGATTTACCGCCCATATTCGGACCGGTAATAACCAATAATCTGGCAGCCGCATCGAATTGCAAATCATTGGCACAAAATGGCGTGTTCTGCGCAATTTCCACCACCGGATGACGGCCAGCAGTAATGTGAATTAATGGCTCATCAACTAATCGGGGTTGAACGTAGTTAAGCTGCTGCGCTCTTTCTGACAGATTGGCAAAGACATCCAGTTGCGCCAGCGCTTGCGCGGATTGACTTAACGCCGGCAAATCAACACTGATGGCATCAAACAATTGGTCGTATAGTGCTTTTTCTAATGCCAGCGCTTTGTCCTGGGCACTGAGCACTTGTTCTTCGTATTGCTTCAATTCCGGCGTGATATAGCGCTCGGCGTTTTTTAATGTTTGCCGGCGCTGATAATCAAGCGGCAAATCAACATCGTGTACCCGACCGAGCTCAATATAAAAACCATGCACTTTGTTATAGCCAACTTTCAACGTATTGACCCCGGTACGCTTGCGCTCACGTTGCTCCAGTTCGCTCAGATAATCGTTGGCGTTTAAATGCAATGTGCGTAGACGGTCCAGTTCAGCATCATAACCTTCGGCAATGACGCCGCCATCACGTATCAGCAACGGCGGTTCTTCGATAATTGCCCGTTCCAGCAAAGCCAGGGTTTCAGTGAAATGGCCGAGTTGCCGGTCAATTTGTTTCAACATGCCGCTGTCAAATACTGCCAGTTGCTGATGTAAATCCGGCAAGCTGCGCAGCATCAATCTTAATTGGGTAAAATCTCTGGGCCGTGCGGTCCGTAAAGCCAGCCGGGTGTTAATACGTTCAATATCACCAATGGGCTTTAACAGGGTTTGCAGTGACGTCATCTGCTGCTGATCCAGCAAGGCGGCAATCGCCTGCTGTCGACTTTTTAAAACAGTTAATTGTCGGCTGGGCTGCAATAACCAACGTCTTAATAAACGCCCGCCCATTGGCGTGACCGTCTTATCAATGACTGCTAATAATGTATGTTCTTTATGACCTGCAAGATTGGTTTCCAGCTCCAGATTGCGACGTGATTGTGGATCGATTTTGATAAAGTCGCTGAGCTGTTCAACGCTGAGACTGCGCAGCTGCGGCAAGGCTGATTGCTGGGTTTGCTGCGCGTAATTTAATAAACAACCGGCGGCCTGAACGGCCAGCGTTAAATCATCACAACCAAAGCCTTTTAAATCCTGGGTCGCAAAGTGCTCACATAAACGCCGCCGCGCCGCATCGAGCTCAAAATGCCACTCCGGCACCAGCCGCCATTGTTTTTCATAAAGCTTGAGCTGCGCGCGCAAAGCTTCATCAGCCAGAATTTCAGCCGGTTTCAGCCTGGCCAATTCGGCTTGTAATGCGGTGTCATCGGCAAGTTCGGTCACCCAGAAACGGCCACTGCTTAAATCCGCCGCCGCCAGACCAAAGCCGGATTTGCCGCTGCTGATGGCCAGCAACAAATTATCACGTTGTTTATCGAGCAAAGCATCATCGGTCAGCGTACCTGGCGTCAGAACGCGGACCACTTTGCGTTCTACCGGGCCTTTGCTGGTTGCCGGATCGCCAATTTGTTCACAAATGGCCACTGAGACACCAGATTTTAAAAGACGCGCCAAATAGCCATCTGCAGCATGATACGGCACCCCGGCCATCGGAATCGGCGCACCATTACTATTACCGCGCGCCGTTAAGGTGATGTCCAACAGTTTAGCCGCTTTATGGGCATCATCAAAAAACAGTTCGTAAAAATCGCCCATCCGATAAAACAATAAAATATCCGGGCGCTCGGCTTTGATGCGCAGATATTGCTGCATCATCGGGGTATGATTGGAAACGTCTTTCATGAATTTTGTTCAGCGTATGCCAAAAATTGCAGATGCCACACTTTATCAACTCACAGAAGAACTGGCGACTGGCTTATTAAATAAGCAGTGGCAGTTGGTCACTGCCGAATCCTGTACCGGTGGCTGGCTGGCCAAATGCTGTACCGATTTGCCCGGTAGTTCGGCCTGGTTTGCCGGCGGCGTCGTCAGTTACTCCAATCCTTTAAAAGAATTCTTATTGGGCGTCAACGACGACACCCTGGTTCAATTTGGCGCGGTCAGCGAACCGGTTGTTAAAGAAATGGCGCAGGGCTGTCTTGAAAAACTCGGCGGCCAAATCAGCGTTGCTATCAGCGGCATTGCCGGCCCCGATGGCAGCAGCGACCAAAAACCCGTGGGCTTAGTCTGGTTTGGTTTTGCCAGCCCGAAACAGCAGTTTTGTTGCCAACAACGCTTTGCCGGTGATCGCGAAGCGATTCGTCGACAGGCAGTGGCTTTCGCACTTCACAAACTTATCGAAATGTCAGCGCTTGTTTAACTTCATCTGTACATCTGTTGTGAACAACATTAATAGATATCAAAGTTAAACAAGCCCTAGAGTGATAGTCGCTTGTGTGTGATAATCATTGGTTGTAAAAAATCATTATCAGGGGTAAGCAAATGGATGAAAATAAAAAGAAAGCGCTGGGCGTTGCCTTAGGTCAAATTGAAAAACAATTTGGTAAAGGTGCCGTGATGCGTTTAGGCGATGGAAGCGCCTCCCGTGATATCGATGCCGTCTCTACCGGCTCGATTGGTCTGGATGTTGCACTGGGTATTGGCGGTTTGCCGCGTGGCCGGGTAGTCGAAATTTATGGCCCTGAATCATCGGGTAAAACCACGCTGACACTGCACGCCATTGCCGAAATGCAAAAACTGGGCGGCACCGCAGCGTTTGTCGATGCCGAACATGCTTTAGATCCTTTATATGCCGAAAAACTGGGCGTTAATATTGATGATCTTTTGGTCTCTCAGCCCGACACCGGTGAACAAGCATTAGAAATTACCGATATGTTAGTGCGCAGCGGCGCCGTTGATATCGTTGTTGTGGACTCGGTCGCAGCATTAACGCCAAAAGCCGAAATTGAAGGCGATATGGGCGACAGTCATATGGGTCTGCAAGCACGTTTGATGTCTCAGGCGCTGCGTAAACTGACGGCCAACATCAAACGTTCAAATACGCTGGTGATTTTCATTAACCAAATCCGTATGAAAATCGGCGTTATGTTTGGTAACCCGGAAACCACCACAGGTGGTAATGCCCTGAAATTCTATGCCTCAGTTCGTTTGGATATTCGCCGCATTGGCGCCATCAAGAAAGGCGATGAAATTCTCGGTAACGAAACCCGTGTCAAAGTGGTTAAGAACAAAGTCGCACCACCGTTTAAACAAGTCGAATTCGATATTTTGTATGGTGAAGGTATCTCCCGCGAGGGTGAGCTGATTGATTTGGGCGTCAGTGAAAATATCGTCGAAAAATCAGGTGCATGGTATAGCTACGACAGTAACCGTATTGGTCAGGGTAAAGACAATGTCCGGCAGTTTTTGAAAGAAAACCCGGCCATTGCCGATGACATCGAAGCCAAAATCCGCGCGGTCATGCTGCCCCCTAAACCGGCAAGAGGCAGCAAAGCCACCGATGAGGCAGATACTGAAATAGAAGCGTGAGTCCACGCTCATGTAACGAACATGCAGTGAGTTTACTGGCACGGCGCGAGCACAGTGCCAGTGAATTACGCAACAAATTACAGCAGTACGATCATCAGGACAGCGAGATCGAAAAGACGCTGCAGTGGCTGCAAACAAATGACCTGCAAAGTGACCAACGGTTCACGCAAAGTTATTTGCGACATCGCAGCCAGCGGGGTTGTGGCGAACTGAGAATAAAGCAGGAATTGAAACAACGCGGTGTCAACGACACCTTAATTGCCGAGGCTTTTAAAGCGGCAGAAATTGATTGGTTTGCGCTTGCAGTTGCAGTACGATGCAAGCGTTTTGGCGAGCAGGTCCCCGCCGATTTTAAAGAGCGTGCCAAGCAGTTACGCTTTTTACAGTACCGGGGTTTTACTCATGAACAAATTACAGAAAGTTTTAATCACACCCAATGAAGACAAGCGCTGAGATCCGCAAATTGTTCCTCGACTATTTCGCTGGCAAAGGCCACGAAATTGTTGCCAGCAGCCCGTTGGTTCCGGCCAATGATCCGACGCTGTTGTTTACCAACGCCGGTATGGTGCAGTTCAAGGATTTATTCCTTGGCCTGGAAACCCGCAAATACACTCGCGCGACCAGTTCTCAACGTTGCGTGCGGGCCGGAGGTAAACATAACGATCTTGAAAACGTTGGTTATACCGCCCGCCACCATACTTTCTTCGAAATGCTTGGTAATTTCAGCTTTGGTGATTATTTCAAACGTGAAGCCATTCAATATGCGTGGGAGTTTTTAACAGTCACCCTTGCCCTGCCGCCAGAAAAACTTTGGATCACCGTTTTTGAAGAAGATCAGGAAGCCGCTGACATCTGGATCAAAGAAATCGGCGTTGATCCACAGCGTTTTTCACGAATTGGTGCTAAAGATAATTTCTGGTCAATGGGTGATACCGGCCCTTGTGGTCCTTGCTCGGAAATTTTTTATGACCACGGCGCTGATGTTGCCGGTGGCCCGCCCGGCACCCCGGAAGAAGATGGCGATCGTTATATCGAAATCTGGAACCTGGTATTTATGCAGTTTAACCGGGCAGCCGATGGTACGCTGACCCCCTTGCCTAAACCGTCTGTTGATACCGGTATGGGTCTGGAGCGGTTAGCGGCCGTATTGCAACACCAGTACAATAATTACGATATTGATCTGTTCCAGAACCTTATTAAAGCCATCACCGACTTAGCGGGTATTGACGACACCAGCCATACCTCGGCGCGGGTGGTTGCTGATCACATTCGCTCTTGCGCCTTTATGATTACCGATGGCGTGCAACCATCCAATGAAGGCCGTGGTTATGTGCTGCGTCGCATTATCCGCCGCGCCATTCGTCATGGTCATAAACTGGGATTAAAAGAAGCATTCTTTTATAAATTGGTCGCACCTCTGGTTGCTGAAATGGGCAAAGCGTTTCCTGAACTTGCCAAAGCCCAACCACTGGTTGAACGTGCCCTGAAACTTGAAGAAGAGCGTTTTGCCGACACCCTCGATCATGGCTTGAAAATTCTTGATCAGGCCATTGAAGCCATGGCTGATAAAGAAATTCCCGGTGAAACGGTATTTTTGCTTTATGACACCTATGGTTTTCCGATTGATTTAACGGCAGATATTGCCCGTGAACGCGGTCTGACCATTGATGTTGCGGGCTTTGAACGGCATATGGAAGCACAGCGCAATCGTGCCCGTAGTGCCAGCCAATTTGGCGGTGGCCTGTCAGAAAGTCTGGTCATCGATGGTGAAACCGTTTTCTGCGGTTACGACCACATCCGTAACGAAGCCACTATCACTGCCATTCTGGTTGATGGCGAAAATGTCGTTCACTTAAAAGCAGGTCAACAAGGCATTATCGTGCTGGATAACACACCTTTTTATGCTGAGTCGGGTGGTCAGGTCGGTGATTTGGGCGAGATTAATTCTGCCGGCGCCCACTTTATTGTTACTGACACCCGCAAACAAGGCAAAGCATTTACCCATATTGGTGAATGCAAACGTGGCAGCTTTGAAGTAGGTCAAAAAGTGCTGGCCCATGTTGATGAAGATAATCGTCAGGCAACGGCATTAAATCATTCTGCAACCCATTTGCTACATGCAGCGCTGCGACAAATCCTCGGTGATCATGTCAACCAAAAAGGTTCGTTGGTAGATTCCCAACGGCTGCGTTTTGACTTTTCTCATTTCGAGCCGATGTCAGCCGAACAACTGCGTGATATTGAGCGATTGGTGAATCAGCAGATCCGTATTAACCATGCCGTTGAAACGCGACTGATGCCGATTGAAAAAGCCCGTGAAAGCGGCGCAATGGCCCTGTTCGGTGAAAAATACGACGATGAAGTCCGTGTTCTGAGTATGGGTGACTTTTCCATTGAGCTTTGCGGCGGCACCCACGTTGGCCGCACCGGCGATATCGGCATTTTCAAAATTATCGGCGAAGTGGGTATTGCCTCAGGCGTTAGACGGATTGAAGCTGTCACCGGCGACATTGCGCTGAACTATATTGAAGACTCTGAAAACCGCTTGCGGAAAATCTCCGACCTGGTCAAAGCCAAAGCCGACAACGTCGAAGATAAAACAGCGCAAATGGTGCAACGTACCCGCCAGTTGGAAAAAGAACTGGAAGTTTTAAAAACCAAACTGGCCAGCAGCGCCGGTCAGGATTTGGCCGCCGAAGCCAAAGACATTAATGGCGTCAAAGTACTGGCTGCCAAGTTAGATGGTGTCGATGCCAAAGCACTGCGTGATGCAGTTGATCAGCTGAAAAACAAACTGGGCAGCGCCGCCATTGTCCTGGCAACGATTGAAGATGACAAAATCACTTTAATTGCTGGTGTCAGCAAAGATCAGACTGCTAAAATCCGCGCCGGTGATTTGGTTGCGCATGTAGCAACGCAAATTGGTGGTAAAGGTGGCGGTCGTCCGGATATGGCTCAGGGCGGTGGCAATCAACCAGAACATTTATCAAAAGCGCTTGATTCGGTAGCCGATTGGGTTGCCAGCAAGCTGGAAAATTAAACATGGCGCTTATCGTACAAAAATACGGCGGAACCTCCGTCGGCTCCATCGAGCGTATTAAAGAAGTCGCAAAAAAAGTCATTCAATACCGCAATGATGGGCACGACATCGTGGTGGTTGTATCGGCGATGAGCGGCGAAACCAATCGTTTAGTGGCGCTGGCCAAAGATATTAATCCTGATCCACGAGGTCGGGAGCTGGATGTTTTGCTGGCCACCGGTGAACAAGTGACCATTGCCCTGCTGAGTATGGCCTTGGCAGAACTAGGTATGCCTGCACAGTCTTATACCGGCTCGCAAGTACGCATTCTGACAGATGATGCACATAATAAAGCCCGCATCATGGAAATTGATGACGCTAAAATGCGCGCTGATTTACAACAAGGCAAAGTCGTCGTGGTCGCTGGTTTTCAGGGATGTGACGCGTACGGCAATATCACTACTTTGGGCCGCGGCGGTAGTGACACTACAGCTGTCGCCTTGGCTGCCGCTTTAAAAGCCGACGAATGCCAGATTTATACCGATGTCGATGGTGTTTACACAACGGATCCCCGCGTCGTGCCAGAAGCCCGTCGCCTGGATCGCATTACCTTTGAAGAAATGCTGGAAATGGCCAGCCTGGGTGCCAAGGTTTTGCAGATCCGCTCCGTAGAATTTGCCAGTAAATATAATGTCCCGTTACGCGTACTGTCTTCGTTTACCGAAGGTGGTGGCACGCTGATAACGTCAGAGGAACAAGAAATGGAACAAGCGCTTATTTCCGGTATCGCGTTTAATCGCGATGAAGCCAAACTGACTATTTTGGGTGTGCCGGATCAACCGGGTGTCGCATACAAAATTCTTGGTCCTATCGCTAAACAAAATATCGAAGTCGATATGATCATCCAGAATACCGGTCATGATGCCACTACCGACTTTACCTTTACGGTACATCGTAATGATTACCAGGCCGCACTGAAAATACTTCAACAAATTGCCAACGATCTCAACGCTCGTGAAGTAAATGGCGATGAACACATTGCAAAAATTTCATTGGTTGGCGTGGGTATGCGTTCGCATGCCGGCATTGCCAGCAGTATGTTTGAAGCACTGGCTCTCGAGAATATAAATATCAGTATGATTTCCACGTCAGAAATTAAAATTTCAGT
>DASSWO010000262.1:0-4597 GCA_035704795.1 Methylophaga sp.
AGCCGGTTTGATACACCTCAGGTGAGTCGACCAGAATTTCACCAATATCTTTACGCAGATAATCACGCAGGGCGCGGATGATGATATTGCTTTCCTGGTAAACCAGAAACGGTGCTGGGCGGTCTTTAGTGGCGGTATCAATGGCCGTCCATAATTGCAGCAGATATTCCAAATCCCATTGCAATTCTTCGGTTTGTTTGCCAACGCCGGCTGTGCGGACAATCATGCCCATATCATTTGGAATTTCTAGTGAACGCAGTGCTTCTTGTAATTCAGCGCGCTCTTCACCTTCGATACGGCGGGAAATACCACCGGCCCGTGGGCTGTTAGGCATCAAAACCAGATAACGACCGGCCAGGCTGATAAAGGTGGTCAGTGCTGCGCCTTTATTACCGCGCTCTTCTTTTTCAATTTGAACGACCAGTTCCTGGCCGACAGACAACACATCCTGAACGTTGATACGGCCATTGTTATCACCGTCGACTTTGCCGGGACGAAAATATTCTTTGGCGATTTCTTTCAGTGGCAAAAAGCCCTGACGTTCCGAGCCATATTCAACAAAAACCGCTTCCAGACTGGGTTCTACGCGGGTGATTTTACCTTTGTAAATATTGCCTTTTTTCTGTTCGCGGGAGGGGGTATCAATATCCAGATCAAATAAGCGCTGGCCATCGACCATCGCCACACGCAACTCTTCTTCGTGGGTTGCGTTAATTAAAATACGTTTCATGCATAAACCTCAGTTAGAGGTTCTCACATCCCTTGGCATGCCGCATGACACAGATGCAGCCACGCAGGTGGACATGCAGATAAGCTGCAATTGCAAAATAATCAATTTTGTATGCGCGCCCGGCTTTAGCGTTTGCCAGCCGGCGCGTCCTCGGTCAATTTCTGTTGCGCTGCAATAGGGTTCTGCAGTCAGTTTGCGATAGAGCTGCCATCAGCCCTCGCTTTGATTATTTCTTGCCGCCCTGCCCGCTACAATTTGTGCTGTTTGTTGTGCTGTTGCCGGGACGTGGGAACCATTTTTCTCACAATCAGACCCGACTGTCGGGCCCCGTTTGTCACTGAACCCCTGTTCAGCGTCATATATTCGTTTCAGATCCGCCGCATCAACCTGTAATTGCGCAGGGCGCGACGTGGTAATTCCGGTCTGTTTTGTCAAAAATCAGTATACTGATCACATTTTCCGGACAGACCAACCAACGAATATAGCAGTACGGTGCGCTGTCAGCAAGCAAATAAAGTCCTCAATTAATGACCGACACCGCACAAAAATCTCCAAGTGTTCAATTTATTACTATTGGCGCCGAACACGCGGGCCAACGTATTGATAATTTTTTGATAACGTTGGAAAAAGGGGTACCGAAAAGCCGCATTTATCGCGCCGTCCGTAAAGGGGAAGTGCGCGTCAATAAAGGTCGCATCAAACAGACCTACAAGTTACAAGCCGGTGATGAAGTTCGGGTACCACCGTTACGAGTCAGTGACAAAACCGACACCGTGCATGTCAGCGACAGTTTGGCGCAAATTCTCCGTCAACAAATCATTTACGAAGATGATTATCTGCTGGCATTGAATAAACCGGAAGGACTGGCCGTGCATGCTGGCACACAAATCCAGACCGGTGTTATTGAAGCATTAAAAAAACTCCGCCCTGAAGCCGCTTTTCTGGAACTGGTGCACCGGCTGGATCGCGATACCTCGGGCTGTTTGTTAATTGCCAAACGCCGTGACGCCCTGCTGCATCTGCAAAACCAAATGCGCGGCAGTGATATTGATAAACGCTATTTAACGCTGACTTATGGGCGCTGGGCGCAGGACGATATGATCGTCGATAAAGCCTTACAGAAAAACACCGTTATCGGCGGTGAAAATATGGTGGTCGTGGATCCGGCCGGTAAAAAAGCCAAAACCCAGTTTCTGGTCAAACAAACCTTCCGTGGTTGTCAGTTAATGGAAGTCAAATTATTTACCGGCCGTACCCATCAGATCCGCGTTCATGCGGCGTCCAGTGGTCACCCGGTGGCTGGCGACAGTAAATATGGTCAACGGGCGTTTAACAAACAACTGAAACAGGCCGGTCTGGATCGGATGTTTCTGCATGCCTGGCAACTGAATATTGCCCATCCTGAGGATGAACGGCGATTACAGTTAAACGCGCCACTACCGGCTGATTTAAAACTTTTTATCGAGACATTAAACAAAGATTAACTATGGCTTATCCACTAATCGTTTTTGACTGGGATGGCACCCTGATGGACTCTACCGGGCATATCGTGTTTTGCATGCGAGAGGCTATTTCCCAGCTGAATATGCTGCCGCTCACCGATCAGCAAATCAGTCATATTATCGGTTTAGGTTTGCCCGAAGCTGTCAAAACGTTGTATCCCAATAGCTCTGTCCAAGATGCACAAACGCTTGCCGCCACTTATAGGGATATATGGCTGCATCATCCTTTTGAAGCGCCGTTATTCGACAATGCATTAAATATTCTAAAAAAACTGGCGAACCAGAATGTGTTGCTCGGCGTCGCCACCGGCAAAGGTCGACGCGGTCTTGATAAAGTGCTTAGCGAAACCGGTTTAGCTGATTTATTTGTCGCTACGCGTTGTGCTGATGAATGCCATTCCAAGCCTCACCCACAAATGCTCAGCGAAATTATCGATTTTTGTGGTGTGCAGCCGACTGAGACATTGATGATTGGTGATACCGAATTTGATTTGCTGATGGCCAAAAGCGCTGGCGCTGACAGTGTAGGTATTGGTCATGGCGCCCATGGTCTGCCCATGCTGCAAGCCTGTGAGCCATTAGCAATAGTTGATGATTTGTTTGCTCTGGAAAGTTGGTTAGATAGGGTCTGTTGAACTTTCATAGCCTAGCAGATGCTAATTGTTTTGCTATGATGTAATTCCTTTTTATTAACTGCAGGATCCCAGCACATGGCAACATTTGGTGATTTTCCTTCTGATCAGAAGCCGTCAGGCTCTCAATCAGCCAACGCCGATGATCAACACTGGGAACGCAAAGTCCTGCAAGATCTGGCCTTTGCTGCCATCCGCGAACAACGTAATAGCCGCCGCTGGGGATATGTTTTTAAAGGTTTAGTCCTGTTGTATCTGTTCGCTTTTATGTTTTTGATGCTAGCCAACGGCGAACAGCCAACTGAAGATGAAGCTCATACGGCATTGGTCGATATTTCCGGCGTGATTAGTGCAGAAGCCGATGCCAGTGCCGATATGGTGGTTACCGGTATTCGCAATGCCTTTGAAGCCAAGCAAGCTAAAGCATTGATTTTACGTCTCAATACACCGGGTGGCAGTCCAGTGCAATCCGGCATTATCAATGATGAAATCCGCCGCTTGCGGGAAACGCGACCTGACTTTCCGGTATATGCCGTGGTTCAGGATATCTGTGCTTCAGGTGGTTATTATATTGCCGTTGCCGCCGATGAAATCTACGCTGATAAGGCTAGTATCGTTGGCTCTATCGGCGTACGTATGGATAGTTTTGGTTTTACCGAAGCAATCGATAAACTGGGTATTGAGCGCCGCTCATTGACCGCCGGTGACAACAAAGCGTTTTTAGATCCCTTTTTGCCACTTAAAGAAGATCATGTCGAGCATGCCAACGAGATGCTCAACAATATCCACCAGCAGTTTATTGAAGTGGTTAAAGCTGGTCGCGGCGATCGCATAAATGCCAATAATGAAGCGTTGTTTTCAGGTTTATTCTGGTCTGGTGAACAAGCCCTGGAACTTGGTTTAATCGATGGTCTGGCTAGTAGTAGTGAAGTTGCCAGAGACATCGTCGGCGCTGAAGAAATTGTTGATTACACACCGCAACCCAATTATCTGGATCGCTTTGCCGGTAAACTCGGTGCTAGTATCGGCGAAATGCTGCAAAACAGCACTTACTGGAGCCTGCGTTGATGACTGATATGATTCCTGCCAATGATGATGAAGGCCAATTGCAAGAGAGATTGGAGCTGTTTCGATATACCGATTTAACACAGCCATTAATCCAAACGCTGTTTGCGATGCAATTACCTGATACAAGGGATCATGAGGTTGAATGAAATGACGCTGACTCCGCAGGCGTTGGTTAACAAATCACTGGAACTGGTTTCAGCGCCAACCACCTATGCTCGGCTGGATGCACTGATCAGTGATCCGGACAGCGCCATTGATGATATCAGCGCCATTATCAATACCGATCCCGCGTTAGCCACCCGCTTACTTAAAATTGTTAATAGCCCGTATTATGGTTTTCCGTCGCAAATCAAAACCATTTCCCGGGCAATCACTATCATCGGCACCCGTGAACTGACGCATCTGGTGTTAGCCACCTCAGTGATGAATGCGTTTCGCGGTATCCCGGCCAATATGATGGATATGGATACCTTCTGGCGACATAGTCTGGCCTGTGCGATGACCGCTAAATATCTCGCTGAAGCCACCCATCAGAGTAATGCCGAACAGTATTTTATTGCCGGTCTGCTGCACAATATTGGCAGTCTGGTGTTGTATCAATCCCTGCCAGAACTGGCCCGAGAAGCGATTAACAGTGCCCGATTTGGCCATGAAGTGCTGCATGA
>DASSWO010000090.1:0-2252 GCA_035704795.1 Methylophaga sp.
ACACCTTGTCAGAAATTGCTTTAGGCCGGCCCCTGGCTCGCTTTGATCGCAGCATTGATGTGCATATGAGCAGCATTCGTCACAAACTTGGCGTGCAACAGGACGGTCATGCCTATATTCAGACGGTGCGCGGTAAAGGCTACCAGCTGATTAAATAAGTATTGTCATGGGCCGCTTATTCTGGAAGTTCTTTTTTGCCTTTTTACTGGCCCTGCTAGTCGCCAGTTTAGCGGTCGGCAGTGCTATGTGGCTGCGGCAAAAACAGTTTAACCAGCAAGTTGCCAATGCACCAGTACAGTTGGGACGGCAAGCAGCCTGGCTGGTCTCTGATGCAGCCGACATTGCCCGCTATGGGGGGCGTCAGGCATTAATCGACTTTCTCAACGATCAAATTGCTTTGAGAAACCCTGAAGTCTATGCTCTGGACAACAACAATCAGGAATTATTACAACGAGAGTTACCGGCGGAACAGCGCCGCGCCATCCGGCAATTATTTGATGATATTCCACAGCTTCGTTCTATCCGGCAAATCAATCTGGCTGACGGTGGTCAGGTGTTGCTGTTCATTCCCCATAATGTGGTGCAGCCGCTGGATGCGCCCCCCCTTAAAAACCCAAGACCACAACCCGTTATTTTATTGCTGTTTACCGGCATCCTCAGTGGTTTATTGTTCAGTGCCCTGCTTGCCTGGTGGTTTACCCAGCCTATCCGGCACTTAAAGCGGGGGTTCTCCGCGGTAACTGCCGGTGATTTATCAACTCGGGTCAGTCTGGCAATGGGCAGTCGTAAAGATGAATTGGCTGAACTGGGTGATCATTTTGATGCGATGACCGCCAAGCTTGAACAACTGGTCAGCGCTCAGCGTAATCTATTGCATGATGTTTCTCATGAATTGCGTTCGCCATTGGCACGAATGCAAGCCGCCATTGGTATCAGTCAGCAGCAACCAGATAAAACGGCAGATGTGCTGGCACGCATCGAACGTGAATTACAGCGCATTGATATGCTGATTGGCGATCTGCTGAATTTGTCACGTTTAGATCTGCTTGCAACTGATAATAACGCCCAACAGCATTTTGATTTGTCGCCGCTGTTAGATGATTTATTAGAAGACGGACGCTATGAAGCCACCGATAAACATATCAATATTGATGCCGAAATGGATCCTCAACTGGCGATGATTGGTAAGCCTGAACTGGTATTACGTGCCGTAGAAAATGTACTGCGCAATGCCATTAAATTTACGCCAGAACAGGGCAATATCCAGATTCAAGCGCATCGCATAAATCAGTTTATTGAAATCCGTGTTAGTGATAACGGCCCGGGTGTGACACCTGACGAATTAGGCAAATTGTTCCAGCCATTTTTCAAAGGTGCACAGGCCAGACAGCAAAATAGCAGCGGCCTCGGTTTAACAATTGCCAAACGCGCAGTCCTTGCACATCAGGGCACCATAGAAGCATTAATTAACGAACAGGGTGGCCTGCAAATTATAATGCGGCTGCCGGTCAATAAAAATGCCGCATCAGCAAAAGCCAATACGGCATTGTCGTAAGCTCTGAACTTATCAGTGATTAATCAGTAAAACACACCACAAGCAATCCGGGCTCCACCACCACCTGATGGTGCAGGATGATCACTGTGATTATCACCCCCAGCATGAATCATCAGCGCCCGACCCGGCAGATCGCGGTTATTTAGACGAGGTGCCAACACCGGATGATTAGCGTTGCCTTCTTGATCAACGTACAACGGTGGTAAGTCACCCGCATGGCCATCACCCCAAGGCGTGCCATGTTTACCGGTATTTAGTGGATCATAATGCCCCCCTGCCGCTAAAGCCGGTACCATTTGATCGTCTTTTTCCGCGGGCGAGCAGTCATTGTTCTGATGCAAATGAAAGCCATGCAAGCCTGGCGTCAGACCCTGTAAATCCGGCGAAAATACCAAACCATACGCTGACTCGGTCACCGTCACGGTACCAATTGCTTTTACAATTCCTTCGTCGTCGACTTCATTCATTGTTATAACCGTCGCCATTGCCGGCGCAGTAATCATTAGCAACAATAATGCAGCAAGTTTCTTCATTTTATCTCCTTTGATTTAGTCGAAAATACTCAAGTTGGGACTCTGCTTAACGTATTGAGTTTCCCAAAGCAGACTGCAATCAGGATTTATCGAGCAGACTTTTTAAATCGGCAAATGGATTAAATGTCGTTTTGTCGACAGGTTTATCGGCAAGTCCCGTGAAG
>DASSWO010000113.1:0-7709 GCA_035704795.1 Methylophaga sp.
TGCTGCATGAAGCCGAACAGCGTATTATCGGTTTTGATCATGCTGAAGTCGGTGCCATTTTGATTGAAAACTGGCGTTTACCGGACTCGCTGGTACAAGTCGCCCGTTATCATCATCAGCCAGCCAAAGCCGATCATGACCAAATGGAAATCGCCATCGTGCATGTTGCCGATGTCATGGTCAGCAGCGTGCCATTTGGCCACAATGGCGATCAGCATGTGCCGCCTCTGGATGAACAAGCATGGCAGTCATTAGGCTTAAAACCTGAGGCGATGCCCCCCCTGTTATTTAATGTCCATCGTCAGCTCGATAATCTGGCGACATTAATGCGACACCAACATTAAGATTTCAACTCAACCATTCAAGCGTAAGAGGCAAACATGAGAACCGTATTACTTGGCGCGCCAGGATCCGGCAAAGGTACACAAGGCGTATTTTTGGCTAAGCAATTTAATATCCCGCAAATATCCACAGGTGACTTGCTGCGCGCCGCAGTGTCAGCCGGCACCGATTTGGGCAAAAAAGCCAAATCGGCTATGGATGCCGGCGCTTTGGTGTCTGACGATATCGTGATTGGCCTGATTCGTGAGCGTTTGTCTGAAGCTGATGCCCAAAACGGTTACATTCTCGATGGTTTCCCGCGCAATATTCCCCAAGCTGAAGCTTTGGATAATATGCTCAATGATTTAGGTCAACCGTTACAAGGTGTCGTGCTGCTGGATGTGCCATTTGATGAATTGATGCAACGCTTAACCGGCCGCCGTACCTGTAAAGATTGTGGCGCTATTTTTAACGTGCATTTATCACCGCCGAAACAAGATGATGTTTGTGATAAATGTGGTGGTGAATTGTTTCAGCGTCAGGATGACAACGAAGAAACCATCGGCAATCGCCTGAAAGTTTATGAACAACAAACCGCGCCGCTGATTGGCTATTATCAGTCACAAAATAAATTGCATACCATTAAAGGCACCGGCGACATTGACCAAATTACCAAAGCCGTCGGCGCGGTATTTGACGATATTTAAGCATTATTTCAACCGATTATGGCGCGGATTTTAACCATCGGCATCGCCACCCTCGATATTATTAATCAGGTGACGGCTTACCCCGCCGAAGATGCCGAAATCCGCGCCTTATCGCAACAGCAACGTCGCGGTGGCAATGCCAGTAATACCGCGGTGGTGCTGAGTCAGTTGGGGCATCAGGTTGATTTTGCCGGGGTGTTAATTGATGAACCCGACGTGGCTGTGATTACTGCTGATTTTGATGCTTATCAGGTTAGTTATCAATATTGCCGGCAGCTTAAAACCGGCAAAATACCAACATCCTATATCAGTGTCAGCGCCGAAACGGGCAGCCGGACCATTGTCCACTTTCGTGATTGCCCGGAACTCAGCTTTGCTGATTTTCAACGCATTGATTTGAGCGGCTACGACTGGCTGCATTTTGAAGGTCGTAATATTACCGAAACGCAACAAATGCTGGCTTATGCTGCAAAACAACACCCAGCATTGCCGCGTTCGGTGGAACTGGAAAAACCACGCGAGGGTATCGAACGACTGCTGGAAAATGCCAGTTTTGTGATGGCGGCCCGGCCGTATGCTGAAGCCACAGGTCATGACAGTGCCGAAGCCTTTTTGTCTGACCTGGCTTTTAATCAAGCCACTTGCAGCTGGGGTGCTGAGGGACTGTGGGGTAAATTTGCTTCGCGGTTGCAATATCAACCAGCAATCAAGTTTGATAATGTCATCGAGACATTGGGTGCCGGCGATACCCTGAATGCCGGACTCATTCATGGTCTGTTACAAAACTGGGCAAATGACCAGGTGTTAGCGTTTGCCAGCCAGCTCGCCGGCTTAAAATGTCAGCAACAAGGATTTGCCAATTTAAATCGTATAATGAAAAACAATACACTATGACCGAACGTTATTACCTGACCAAAGCCACCGAACTCAAAGAAAGTAAGCCCCAGGAATTTGAGATCGCTATAAACGACACGACGCTGGCTGGCTTTATACTGCGTTTTGATGGTGAGTTATACGCCTACCTGAATCATTGCCCGCATCTGGGTGTGCCCCTTAACTGGCAACCAGATACTTTTATGTCGCTTGAAGCGACCCATATTCAGTGCAGTACACACGGTGCATTATTCAATCCTGACAATGGTTTATGTGTTTCCGGACCTTGCCGAGGAGAGCATTTGACGCGGCTCAACATTGAAATCAACGACCGGCAGGAAGTTTACCTAATCTACCCTGGCTGAAAGGCGCTTAAGCGTTATTGTTTATAAAATCATAGGCGATGATGATCTTAAGTCTATAACGGCCGGCATCATTTCTATATTTGTTGCCACCGTTTTTTTCGAATGGCTATTTATTGGTGCCGGTACCGCTGACTCGGATTTCTGCGCGATTTTGCAACAGACGCTGGTAGGGCTTGTTGCGGCATTTTGTTACCTTCATTGATTCAATAGGCAATATTTCCCCTGGCTGCCGTGATATTCGGTTAAGGCGTCGCCTTTGTTGGTGTTATGGCATTCATTTTCTCCGATTTGGTCATATTGCCGGTATTACGCATCAATGCCCGTTATTGCAGTGGGAAAATGGCGCTGTATATCTTGTTGATGTTGTTCACCTGTCTGGTAGTCGCCTCATTGCTGATGCATCACGGACTGCAGTTTTTTGACGGGCTGCCGGAGCAAAGCCAGTGGTCATCACCGGCTGATCACGATCACTTTCAGCTCAATTATCAGTTCTGGATCAACGTGGTATTCGGGCTTGTTTCACTGTGGATGTTTGTCAACTGGAAACGTCAATCTAAAGGACACGGCCACCATCATGATCATAGCGGTGGCGCTCACTCCCTCATCAATAGTCTGTGCGTGATCTCAGATGTCAGGGTGGGTGCAGGCTATTCTGAGTCTGACTTAAGTAACGCAGCCACAGCCTGACGTAATTGCTCAATAATGGCTTTACGGCCAGGTAACGACAACACACTGGCCACTTGACTGAAGGATTGACCCTGAATGATTTTTTTCACCAGCAAAGCTTGGTGTGCTGATACCAACCCGGTCAACTGTCCGGATAGTAATTTTGGCTGCAACCATCGCCAAAGCAGTGATTCAGTGGACTCAAATGCTCGCTGTTGCCAGGCAAAACGCTCAATCGCTTGCTGCTCATGTGCTTCAATCACGACGGTTTCGGTGCGCAGCGTCTGTGATAATAAAATAACCAGTTGATGATCCAATTCACGCTGTGCCTGCAGTAACAGAAATGGCCAGTCGTTTTGCCATATCTGCTGAGCTTTGTTGATGACCGATTCTCCGGCCTTTGATATTGCACGTAACAAAATACCGGCTCGCTGGCCGCTGACTTCATCGGCCTGTTGGCCAACTCTGACCGGCAGATAGTCGTTATTAAGCCAAAAATTAAGCAGATCGCGATCCAGTGCAAAGCTGGTTCCAATCACATCGCATTGACCGCTGAAATGTGACTGAATGTTATCCAGCAAACGACTTCCAAGCCCCTGCCCCTGCAATGCCGGATGCACGGCAATCCGAATAATACGTTGATAGCGACAACGACCAGCTTCCATGACACCACTATGTGCCAGCAATGTCTGTGGTAACAGCTGGCCTTTGAGTCGGCGCTTGCCATCAAACACCTGTTGGGCGAGAGTGTCTGGCAATGGCTGTTCACTGACCAGCCAGGCACTTGCTATCACCTGCCCCTCTGCTTGCATGACCATGACTGAAATATCATCCCAGTCCAGCAGCATTTGCAGATCCGAAGGTCGGGTCCGGTAATGAGCCAGCACCATTAAACCGTAAACCTGTCGGAGTAACAGCTCATCATCTGTCAGCTGTTGTTTATCAAGCACAGCAAATGTCGTCTCAGCGAGCGATACTGATGAAAGCCGAGTCTCACTAACCGGCTCAGCATCCAGCAATAAAGCGTCAAAACTGAACTGTTCCAACTCATCATCCGCTGCCCAGCGAACCGGCTTGGTTAATGTCATTGACTGCCAGTCCGGCGTCAGCTTATCCAGTGTTTTTTTGAATCGCACAGCAAAACCACGACCGGTGCCCTCATAACCATGTTCCGTAGTGGAAAATACCAGCCGTGAATAAGTTTGCAGCATCGTTGCCAGCATCGATGCCGGGATCGCGGCAGCTTCATCAATGATCAACAAATCGCATGGCGGCTTGTTGGTAATCAGTGCATCCGGCGCAATAAACTGAATTTCTGCCTGTTGCCAGAGAAGACTGTTTTGATGACGCTCAGCGCCCGGCAAGGCCATCGCTGCATGTTCAAGTAACGGTTGGATATTGCTGATTGCCGGGGCCGTAATCAGAATTTTCTTTTTACCTTGTTTCAACAATTCCGCGGCAGCCATGCCCAGCAAAGCCGTTTTACCGCGACCGCGGTCGGCGGTGATCACCAGTGGCCGTCGCCGATGACCACTAACTACATGCAAAACTGCATCGATAACTTGCGTCTGTTCATCAGTAGGTGTAGCTGTCTCAGAAATAGCTGGGCGGGATAAAACGATATCAGGTAGCGTTTCGCCCTGATGGATATGGTTTACCGAGGGATAACGCTCAACCGTTTTAAGAAAACGTCGCAACCATGCTGAATCCGGCAAATCGGCAGGCAATAACACCAGCAGCCAACCACCGGCTTGCAATGTGCCAATCAGGACACCAAACGCATCAGCGGCAAAACTATCCTGGCCATCGAAGATGATTAACTGATTATCACGACCCAGCTGCTGCTGTGCCTGTTTACTATTGATGGCGTTGGCGGGGCGCAGCGCACTGTCTGACAACCAGCAACGGGAATCATCATCGACCTGCCGGAAAAGATTTAATGCCTGTTGGTTAAGCCAGTTACTGTCGCCCTGCAGGATAATACAATGGCGTTGCGGCAGCTGCATAATTTATCTTAGTAATGCGGCGGTGGTGGTTCGTCAGCCTGGCGCACCACTTGATCCTGTTGCAAATTCTCAACCTGACCATTGAGTTTGTCGAGTTGACGTTGCAACCTATCAAGTTGCGTCTGCTGACGGGTCACCACCTGATTGAGTTGCTCAATCACACCATCCTGAAAAGCAATACGGGTCTGCAATTCAATAATATCGTCTTGCATCAGTCATCGCCATCGTAAGACAGCGCCGGCGCTAACCAGCGTTCAGCCATCAGTAGATCCCAGTTTTTACGCTGTGCATAATCTTTAACCTGATCTTCGGTGATCTTGCCGAGACCAAAATAGCGAGATTCAGGATGGGCAAAATAAAAACCGCTGACCGCTGCGGTCGGCAACATCGCATAACTTTCCGTTAAGGTCATGCCGATACGCTGCTCGACATCCAGCAACGCCCACAGCAGTCCTTTTTCGGTATGATCCGGACATGCCGGATATCCTGGTGCCGGACGGATCCCCTGATATTTTTCGTCAATCAACGCTTCATTATCAAGTTGCTCATCGGCTTTATAACCCCAGAATTCTTTACGAACGCGTTCATGCATCCGTTCTGCCAGCGCTTCTGCCAAACGATCAGCCAGTGCTTTAAGCATAATGCTGTTGTAATCGTCATGATCTTCTTCAAAGCGGGCAATATGATCATCGATGCCGATACCCGCAGTGACCGCAAAGGCGCCAATGTAATCTTCAACACCACTGTCTTTTGGCGCGATAAAATCCGCCAGCGCCGCATTGGGCCGACCGGGTGGTTTTTCGCTTTGTTGACGCAGGGAATGCAGCGTCATACGCACTTCACTGCGACTGTCGTCGGTATACACTTCAATATCGTCATCACCGACACTATTGGCTGGGAATAAACCAATCACCGCACGGGCTTTCAGCCATTTCTCATCAACGATTTGCTGCAGCATTTTTTTTGCATCTTCAAACAAATTCGTCGCGTGTTCACCGACGATTTCATCGTTAAGAATTCGCGGGTAACGACCGGCCAGTTCCCACGATTGGAAGAATGGCGTCCAATCAATACAGTCGACCAGCTCCTGCAATGGGTAATCATCAAATTCCTGAACGCCGGGTTGCTTGGGTGTCACTGGCCGATAAGCCGGCCAGTCGATTTTGGTTTTATTAAGCCGGGCTTGTTTTAAAGGCAATAACCGTCGCGTCGATTTACGCCCCTGATGTTGTTCGCGTTTACTTTGATAATCGGCTTTGGTTTTTTTGACAAAGTCGTCACGAGCAATTTTGCTGATCAAATTTTGGGCAACACCAACAGCGCGTGAAGCATCTTTCACGTAAATTACCGGTCCCTGATAATTGGGATCTATTTTAACAGCAGTGTGAATCAGCGACGTGGTAGCACCGCCAATCATCAGCGGAATTTCAAAGCCCAGACGCTGCATTTCTTTGGCCACATGGGCCATTTCTTCAAGCGACGGCGTAATTAGTCCTGACAATCCGATGATATCAACATTATGCTCGCGGGCGGTATCGAGAATCTTCTGGGCCGGTACCATAACGCCCATATCGATAATTTCAAAGTTGTTGCATTGCAGCACCACACCGACAATATTCTTGCCGATATCATGCACATCGCCTTTAACGGTGGCCATCAGGATGGTGCCGTTGCTGTTACTGACCGTGCTGTCGTCTTTTTCAGCTTCGATATAGGGCATCAAATAGGCCACGGCTTTTTTCATAACCCGCGCCGATTTGACCACCTGTGGCAAAAACATTTTGCCTTCGCCAAACAGATCGCCGACCACATTCATGCCATCCATTAACGGACCTTCAATGACCTCTAGCGGTTTAGCATATTGCTGACGGGCAAGCTCAGTGTCTTCATCAACAAAATCGGCGATACCTTTAACCAGCGCGTATTCCAGGCGTTTAACGACTGGCCAGCTGCGCCATTCCAGATCTTCTTTTTTCTCGATGCTGCCATCGCCTTTATATTTATCGGCAATCGCCAATAAACGATCGGTGGCATCATCACGGCGATTAAGGATGACATCTTCAACGTGGTCGCGCAGCTCAGCCGGTAAATCGTCGTAAATCGCCAGCTGACCGGCGTTAACAATCCCCATATCCATGCCGGCTTTAATGGCGTGATATAAAAACACCGCATGAATCGCTTCACGTACCGGATTATTACCGCGGAATGAGAACGACACATTGGATACGCCGCCACTTATCCGGGCATGCGGCAGGCTTTGTTTGATGTCATGAGTGGCTTCAATAAAGTCCACCGCATAATTATTGTGTTCATCAATACCAGTGGCGACGGCAAAGATATTCGGATCAAAAATAATATCTTCAGGCGGGAAGTGGACTTTTTGGGTGAGAATTTCGTAACTTCGGGTACAAATCGCCCGCTTACGCTCACGGGTATCAGCCTGACCGTCTTCATCAAAAGCCATGACAATCACTGCCGCGCCATAACGGCGGACAAGTTTAGCCTGTTCGATAAACTTAGCTTCGCCTTCTTTAAGGCTGATCGAATTAACAATGCCCTTGCCCTGAATACATTTGAGGCCGGCTTCGATAATTTCCCATTTGGAAGAATCAATCATGATCGGCACCCGGCTGATATCGGGTTCCGCCGCTACCAGATGGAGGAATGTGACCATAGCTTCCTGTGAATCAAGCATGCCCTCATCCATATTGATATCGATGATTTGGGCGCCATTCTCGACTTGCTGGCGAGCAACATCCAGCGCGGTATCA
>DASSWO010000154.1:0-7924 GCA_035704795.1 Methylophaga sp.
GCCAATGTCGTACCGTCAACCGTCGCCGTCAGCATCAAATAAGCAAATGTAACCAACGATACTACGAACATAATACTGATAAATACCCGTAGCTCAGAGTCGCGCCAATAATGTTTAACGCTACGATTACGCCAGGCCAGAAAATGCAGCGAGAAATTTAACGCCGAAATCAGCATAAAAATAACGGCGATCATTTCAATCAAGCCACTGTTGAAATAGCCCATGCTGGCGTCATGCGTTGAAAATCCACCAATGGCCACCGTCGAAAAACTGTGGCTAATGGCATCAAACCACGTCATGCCAGCCCAATGATAGGCAACAGCACAAGCAATCGTCAGGCTCATATAAATATACCAAAGCGCTTTGGCAGTTTCGGTGATTCGCGGTGTCAATTTGGCGTCTTTCATTGGGCCAGGTGTTTCGGCGCGGTATAACTGCATGCCACCGACCCCTAACAGCGGCAAAATCGCGACCGCCAAAACCACAATCCCCATCCCGCCCAGCCATTGCAAAAACTGCCGGTAAAACAAAATGGATTTGGGTAAATCATCTAAACCAGTTAACACAGTCGACCCAGTCGTCGTTAAACCTGACATCGATTCAAATACCGCGTCAGTAAAACTCATCAGCGGATCTGTTGATAAGAAAAACGGTAACGATCCTGAAAAGCCTAGCGCCAGCCAAAACATCACCACGACGATAAAACCATCGCGGATTTTCAGCTCTTTACGATGATGCCGCGCGGGTAGCCATAACAAAGCACCAATAGATAACAACAGACCGAAGGCGGTAATAAAAGCAGTCGCTTCGCCATCCTGATAAAACCACGACACCAGAACAGGGGGCAACATAGTGATACTGAACAATGTCAGTAAGATCCCCAAAATCCGTTGTATCGTTAGTAACTGCATGGATTATTAGAAAACATCACGCCGGTAAGAAGACCGATAGTATGCCCAGCCCAACAGCAACACCGAAAGTAGAACTATCAAAGGCCATTGACCAAATCGCACGTAAGGCGTGGCGCCTTGTCTTGGCTGGACAATTTCGGTAATGACAGCCTGCTGAAATTGCGGACTTTGTTCAATTATTTGACCGTTATGATCGATAAACGCTGAAATGCCATTGGTTGTGACACGAAGCACTGGACGGCCGCCTTCCAGTGCCCGGCTTCGTGAGATCTGTAAATGCTGATGTGGCGCAAATGAGTCACCATACCAGGCATTATTGGTGGCATTCACCAATAAACTGGCTTCGGGCAACGTTGCCCGAACCTCACCGGTAAACGCATCTTCGTAACAAATACTGATGCCAAGCTGCTGACCAGCCGCCTCAATCAACGGCTGCTGCTCTGGTCCTGGCACAAAACCAGACATCGGCAGATCAAAAAAGGCAATCAAACCACGTAATGTCTCAAACGGCACATAATCACCAAAAGGCACCAGTTGTTTTTTATGATAAAACACCGGCGTCTCAGCAAGTTTTGCCATACTGTTGTAATAACGCTCACCATCGGCATCAAGCACTGGCAGGCCAATCAGTAATTCACTGTTATTGGCAGCGGCCTGTTCGGCTAAAGGCAGTAAAAAACCCTCATCAATTTGGTGATAAAACGCCGTCGCGGCATTTTCGGGCCAGATAATCAGGTCGCTATCCCAATGCTGAGCACTGAGGCTTGCATAAAGTTGCAGGGTTTCTCGCAGTTGATCCGGATCCCATTTTATGGCTTGATCGACATTACCCTGAATCAGGCTGACCTGCAGTGGCTCGCCTTTGGTCGAAGTCCATTGCACATCATTTAACAGGATTCCAGCTGGCCAGATTAAAATCGCCGGCAACAACCACAACCATTGTTTATGATGCCATGCCGTCAGTAATAAACCTGCGGTGAGCGCCACCAGCCAGGAGGCACCATAAACGCCCAAAACCGGAATGACGCCGGCCAGCGGTCCGTCAATTTGAGCAGTGCCGACTTCCAGCCATGGAAAACCAGTTAAAAACCAGCCTTTAAACCACTCAAAAGCGACCCAGCCCGCAGGTAATAGCAAAATATAATCAGCGCCCTTCAGACGGTTACTCTGCACAGATTTAAGCAAATACCCGAGCAGTGCTGGCAGCAACGCCAAAAATGCCACAAACCCGATGGTCAAACCGCCTGCTAATGGCCAACTGGCCTGACCAAACTCATGGATGGCAACATATACCCAGGAAACACCCACACCAAACATGCCAAAGCCAAACATCCAACCTCGCACAAAAGCTTGATTAGGTTTGACATCAGACCAGCTGGCAAACAATAAAACCAGACTGACAATCGCCAGTGGATACCAATAAAACGGCGCAAACGACAACGGTAACAAAGCACCGCCCAGCAAGGCCAGCCAAGTACCTGCCGGCCCACGCCAGCCTTTGCGCCGATCACTAAACATTATTCCGTTTCCGCTTCGCTTTCCGGTGCTTCCGGCAACACCACCATGCGCATCAAATGCACCCGGCGATTGTCGGCCCGTAAAATTGTGAATTCAAAATGACCGAGGGTGATTTGCTCACCTCGTCCCGGTAAATGACCAAACTGATTGACGACATGCCCACCGACGGTGTCAAAATCATCATCACTCCAGTCAGCCTCAAAAAATTCGTTAAAATCTTCTACCGGTGTCAACGCCTTAATCGTGTAAGTGTTTTCATCACGTTGCAAAATGGGCGCATCATCGTCGATATCATGCTCATCTTCGATTTCACCGACAATTTGCTCCAACACGTTTTCGATGGTCACTATACCAGCGACGCCACCATATTCATCTACCACTATTGCCATATGATTACGCCGGGCGCGAAACTCACGCAAAAGCACATTCAGACGCTTGCTTTCAGGGATAAACACGGCCGGGCGCAGTAGTTCGCGTAAATCAAATTTGAACTCACCGGCATTAATCACTGCAGCCAGCAAATCCTTGGCCAGTAAAATACCGATCACATCATCACGATCATCATCTATAACCGGAAATCGCGAATGAGATGTTTCAGTCACCAGTTTCAGACTTTCTTCAGCAGGCGCATCACGCGACACCATTACGACTTGTGAGCGCGGGATCATAATATCGCGCGCTTGCATTTGTGAAACGCTGAGCGCACCTTCAACGATCGACAAGGCTTCGGCATCGAGAATGTGACGCTCCGAAGCACTGCGGATGAGTTCGATCAGTTGTTCCTGATCTTTGGGCTCTAAAAATAAGTTGCTCAGTCGCTTGACCCAGGACTGTGGGTTACTGGAGCGACTCGGTCGACCCTCGTTCATGGTGATAACCTCGGTTCGAGATAGGGATTTTCAATATCAAACTGGCGTAAAATGTTAATTTCATTCGTTTCCATTTGCGCCGCATCATCATCATTGATGTGATCGTAGCCTAGCAAATGCAGACAGCCATGCACCGTTAAATGTGCCCAGTGCTGCCATTCGGGCTTGCCCTGTTCGGCTGCTTCGCTCGCCACCACAGGCGCACAAATCACCAAATCGCCTAGCAATCGGGGCTGCAACGGTATCGGTGATTCAAATGGAAAAGACAAAACATTAGTGGCTTTGTCTTTGCCGCGATAATCGCGATTTAACTGCTGACTTTCCTCAGTATCGACAATGCGGATACTTAACTCGCAATCTTCACCCACTTCCTGCAAAGCCGCTTCGGCCCAGGCCTGAAACTGCGCCAGATCCGGATGCATTGTATCGACCGCCTGTTGCAGATCAATGAACACGTTCACTGTTTTCGTTCAGCCTTATCGTAAGCAAGAATGACTTGCTGCACCAGCGAATGACGCACCACATCTTTGGCCTGAAAAAAAGTAAAGCCGATACCATCAACATCCTTGAGCACTTCAATGGCATGTCGTAAACCACTTCGCTGTGCCGATGGCAAGTCAACCTGGGTAATATCACCGGTAATCACCGCCGTTGAGTTATAACCGAGTCGGGTCAAAAACATTTTCATTTGTTCGGTGGTGGTGTTTTGCGCTTCATCAAGAATAATAAAGGCTTCATTTAGCGTCCGGCCACGCATATATGCCAGCGGCGCGACTTCAATGACATTACGCTCAATCAGCTTGGCGACTTTCTCAAAACCGAGCATTTCATAAAGCGCATCAAATAATGGCCGCAGGTAAGGATCTACTTTTTGCGCCAAATCCCCGGGCAAAAAACCTAATCGCTCGCCAGCTTCAACGGCAGGTCTGACCAGAACTATTCGCCGGGCAAAATCACGCTCAAGCGCTTCAACGGCGCAAGCCACGGCCAAATAGGTTTTACCGGTACCGGCCGGACCGACACCAAAATTAATATCGTGTGTCATAATTCGGCGCAAATAGGCTTGCTGGTTTTCGCCGCGCGCTTTGACCAGGCCACGCTTGGTTTTAATGGTGACTTCTTTTTCAGCCTCAAAATCGCGGGTATCCAGACCACCCACTTCGCGGATCGCTAAATGCACCTGCTCCGGGGCTAATATCGTTTGCGCCGTCTCAGCATATAGACCGTGCAGTACATCCTGAACATCGCCGAGTTTGTCGGGATGACCGATAATTTGGAATTTAATACCACGGTTATTGATTTCTACCCCAAAACCGCGCTCCATCATCCGTAAGTGCTCATCCAGATGGCCGCAGAGGTTGGCCAGGCGGGGATTATCCGCAGGGCTGAGTTCAAAACTGATGCTATCGACTGACGCAGTGGTTTGGGTCACAAAAGAGTTCCAAGAATGGCTTAAAGAATAACGCTATCAGCAAGCAGTTCTGCCCGCAAGGAGTTGCTGTGCGCTTCGGTGATACGTACATCGACAAATTTGCCAATCAATGTGTCATCACCGGGGAAATTGGCGACCCGGTTATTTTCGGTGCGGCCGGCCAGCTCTCCGTCATAACGGTGCGCCGAACGCTCGACTAAAACCCGCTGCACTGTGCCGACCATGGCATGACTGATGTCCATTTCCAGTTCACGCAACCGGTCCTGCATGATTTGTAGTCGTTGTTTTTTGACATCATCGCTGACATCATCATTAAACATCGCCGCCGGTGTACCGGGTCGGGCGCTGTAGATAAAGCTAAAGGAATGATCAAACCCAATTTGATTAATCAAATCCATGGTGTCATTAAAATCCTGCTCGGTCTCATTGGGGAAGCCAATAATAAAGTCACTGGACATACTCAAATTCGGGCGGATTTTTTTCAGACGTTCGATTTTCTCAACGTATTGGGCAACGCTATGACCACGCTTCATCATCGCCAGAATGCGGTTGGAACCAGACTGTACAGGCAGATGCAAATGATTCACCAGCTCCGGCACTTCAGCAAACGCCTGCATTAAAGAGTCTGAAAACTCCACCGGATGCGAGGTAGTAAAACGGATACGTTCAATACCATCAATCGCTGCCACATAATGAATCAGCAGCGCCAAATCGGCAGTTTCGTCATCTTCGATAATGCCCTGATACGCATTAACATTCTGACCGAGCAAATTGACTTCCCGGACGCCCTGCGCTGCCAGCTGGCGGATTTCGCGCAAAATACTGCCCACCGGCCGGCTGACTTCTTCACCACGGGTATAGGGCACCACACAGAACGTGCAGTATTTGCTGCAACCTTCCATGATAGACACAAACGCCGTCGGGCCGTCAGCGCGTGGCGCCGGCAGATGATCAAACTTTTCGATTTCCGGAAACGAAATATCAATTTCTGGCTTATTGGTTTTGCGGACTTCGTTAAGCATGTCCGGCAGGCGATGCAAGGTTTGTGGGCCGAAAACCAAATCGACCCAGGGCGCGCGTTTGCGGATCGCATCACCTTCCTGACTGGCAACGCAGCCACCGACACCAATAATCAAATGCGGTTTTTTATCTTTCCAGCGTTTCCAGCGGCCAAGTTGGTGGAAAACTTTTTCCTGGGCTTTTTCGCGAATTGAGCAGGTATTGAGCAGCAACACGTCGGCATCTTCGGCGATCTCGGTCGGCTCCAGTTGATGTGACGCACCCAACACTTCGGCCATTTTGTTCGAGTCGTACTCGTTCATCTGGCAGCCAAAGGTTCTGATAAAAAGTTTTCCGGCCATAAATTCTTTGATTTGCAAAGGGCCGTAAGGATACGCTTTTTAAGGCGATTAGTACAGACAAGTGATTGTTTTTGCAGGCGCAAAATGCAAAACAATAATGGCTGAAAATTTTTTAGTCTGGCCGTCGCTGTCGTTGTTGAAAATCGAATGCTCTCTGACAGGCCGGTAAATCATAATAAAGTGCGTAACGTTGTATTTCGCCGTTGTTTTTAAAAATCGCGTCGCCATAATCCCGGTAATAATGCTGGCATTCGGACAATGTTTTATCTTGCTGCGCCGCACATTGCTCTATAAAGCGCGTCCGTTCCGGCGCAAGCTTTTCATTTCGGGCAGCCTCACAAGCAATATCCAAACGTTGTTGCTTTAACGCTGCTTCATCGGCCAGTGCCAGCGGAGTCAATGCCGCTATCAATATTAAGCTTGCAGTTCGCATCAGCAATTACTTCGATAGATCACAAATTGATACAGGTTATTGTACTTATTTCATTAAGGGGTACTAATGGAAGTGTTCGTGAGCTGTCAGCTTTTTTAACCAAAACAAATAATCACGTAACCCGTTTTTTCCATTTATTTCAAAGGATAAGATTATGCACGTTACTTCAGAAGCCGCCAAAAAAGCCATTGCTGGCGCATTAAAAAAAGCAGAGCAAACTGATACCCGTATGTGTATTGCCGTGGTCGATTCCGGTGGCGCTCTCAAAGCTTTCTATCGCATGGATGATGCTTGGGTAGGCAGTATTGATATTGCGATTAAAAAAGCCCGCACTGCCGTCTATTTCGGTATGCCCAGTGGCGAGATTGGTCAGCTGTCACAACCGGGTCAACCGTTATATGGTATTGAACACTCCAATGATGGCATGATTACCTTTCCGGGCGGCGTGCCGATTGTCGACGATGAAGGCTTTATGTCGGGCGCCATCGGTGTCAGCGGCAGTTCAGTCGAAAATGATGATTTGGTTGCACGAGCCGGTGTAAAAACCATTGGTGTATGTGACTTACCTGATCACCCTTGGAGAACATAAATAATAATTAAAAGGATAAACACATGGGTAACAACAAAGTTTTAGGTATCGCTTTATTAGTCATTGGCATCATTTTATTGGTTTTTGGCTTCAACGCCTCACAATCACTGGGCGAGCAAATGGCTGAAAGCTTCACCGGCAGATTCAGTGATCAAACCATGTGGTACCTCATCGCGGGTGCGGCATCAGTTGTCGTCGGTGCGGTACTGACATTACGTAAATAGCAGCCGCTGAATGGTTTAACAAAAAAGCAATTCGGCGAGCTGTTATCATGTAAAACCGAATCTGCTTTTTGCAGAAAAAGCCTCCTCTTTTGGGGGCTTTTTTATCTCCAGAGAAAATACCATGACTGAAAAAACGTTTATCAAAGGCAAAGACAGCGATCTGGAAACCAGCATCGCCACCATGCAAGCCAAATTAAAATCATTTGGCTTTGATATCGAAGAAGCCTCCTGGCTGAATCCGGTCAGCAATGTGTATTCCGTGCATATTCGCGACAAGACCTGCCCGCTGATGTTTACCAATGGTAAAGGCAGCAGCGAAAAAGCCTGTCTGGCCAGCGCATTGGGTGAATATTTTGAACGACTGAGCTGTAATTATTTTTTTGCCGATTTCTATCTCGGTGAGCATCACAGTAACGGTGAATTTGTGCATTACCCGGATGAACGCTGGTTTGCCATTGATGGCGATACCATGCCGGAAGGGTTGATGGATGAATCGCTGTGGCAATATTTTGATCCGGAAAATGAACTGACGCCGGACATGTTGTTCGACACCAACTCCGGTGATGGCGAGCGTGGTATATGCGCCG
>DASSWO010000170.1:0-2874 GCA_035704795.1 Methylophaga sp.
CATTTGTCCAGAGTCCAAATATCTCCGTCGGTGCCCGGCAAGGCAAAATCAATTGCCGGTTTGCCAAATTCGCAAATTGGCGTCTGTGTAGTGACCATTAATTTCCGCTCGTGTTATTTGAAGCACTATCCCGCTCACAAATTGCTGCGGAAAAGCGTTTGTTTGAATCCACTTGCAACGCGGGATAGTACCAGAAAAATGCTTTTTGGCGAAATGTGCTAAACAACATTTTTTATTAGATTCACTGCCATCAGCATCATAAAATGCTGCGCAAATTCAGCAGCTTGCAGTTAACTATCAACACTTTTTTGTAGTTACCAGCTGGTCCTACGCGCTTTTCTCAACGCTTTACTTTATCCGCTCTGCGCTAAACGCTACTATGTGCGAATTGCTTTTTTAAGTCAGGAAATTGCGTGCCCCGAAAATCTGTATCACGTCGAACCGTCAAACCTAGTTTTTTTGGTCGCATATTGCGTAGTAAATGGCTGCGCTGGCTGTTCATTTTGTTGATCATCGTCAGCGTCATTGGTTTGTGGCTGATGGACCGTCATATCCGCGCTGAATTTGAAGGCAAACGCTGGGCCTTACCGGCAAAAGTATTTGCCCGACCGCTGGAGCTGTATGCCGGTGCACCGTTGTCAATTAACGATTTAAAGATTGAACTGCAAGCGCTGGGTTATCAGTTTACCGATTCGGTGGAAAAACCCGGTCAAGCCAATCTATCCGGAACCCGGGCAGTGGTTGCCAGTCGTGGCTTTGAATTAGCCGACGCCCACGAACCAGCGCGACAACTCATGCTTGATTTTGCCGGCGATGAGCTCAGTCAATTGCGTAATACCGCAGGCGAATCACTGACGTTGGTGCGACTTGAACCCGCATTGATTGGTGGCATTTATCCGCTCAATAATGAAGATCGGGATCTGATCCAACTCAACAATGCGCCTGACGCGCTGATTGATGCATTGATCGCTATCGAAGATCAGGATTATTACCGTCACTTTGGTATTTCGCCCCGAGGCATTGCCCGCGCCATGTGGGCCAACATGCAAGCAGGGGCTTTTGTACAGGGCGGCAGTACACTGACCCAGCAGCTCATTAAAAACTTCTATCTAACCGCCGATCGCACACTACTGCGTAAGTTGATGGAAGTGCCGATGGCAATGCTTTTGGAATATCACTACAGCAAAGATGAAATTCTCGAAGCGTATTTAAACGAAGTTTATTTAGGCCAGGACGGTAACCGGGCTATTCATGGGTTTGGTCTTGCCGCCAATTATTACTTTGCCCAGCCCCTGCAGGAGTTACAACTGCAACACTATGCACTGCTCGCGGGCATGGTCAAAGGCCCGTCATATTTTGATCCGCGTCGTCATCCCGAGCGTGCCAAACAGCGTCGGGATCTAGTGCTGAAAGTATTGCTCGATGAAGGCAAAATTACTGAAGATGACTATTTAATGGCGGTTAATGCGCCTCTCGGCGTTGTGGCTAAAGGTACATTAACTAAAGAGGCTTACCCTGCCTATCTGGATTTGGTTAAACGGCAGTTGCGTGATGAATACGCTGACGAAGATTTAAATTCCGAAGGTCTGCAAATTTTTACCAGTCTCGATCCCATCAGCCAGCACAAAGCTGAAAAAGCGCTGACCACCACGATTGAAAGTCTGCAACAACAACATGGTGAAAAACTCGCCGATTTGCAGGGCAGCATGGTGGTCACCGATCCACAAACGGGTGAGGTACTGGCCATTATCGGTGATCGGCGCACCCGTTATCAGGGTTTTAACCGTGCTTTAGATGCTAAACGGCCGATGGGGTCACTGGTTAAACCGGCAGTATTCTTAACGGCTTTGGAAAATGGCTATACCTTAGCAAGTCCCCTTGATGATTCACCTTATAGCCTGACCTTGCCTAATGGTGATGTCTGGGAACCGGAAAACTATGATCGTCAGTCGCATCCTGATATTTTGCTGATTGATGCATTGGTACATTCGTATAACCTTGCTACGGCACGGCTAGGCATGACGCTGGGCCTTGATAAAGTCATTAATACTTTAAAGCGGCTGGGCGTCGAAAAAACACTGTATGCCTATCCCTCTTTATTACTAGGCGCACAAAGCCTGTCAACGCTAGAGATTGCCGCAATGTATCAGACAATAGCTGCCGGCGGCTTTCAAATCCCGCCACGAGCGATTCGCAGTGTGACTGATGCGGAGGGTAATGCTTTGTCACGTTATCCATTTAAACTTAAACAAACCATTGATGCCGGATATATCTTTTTGGTGCAAACGGCAATGCAGGAAGTGATGCGCGCCGGCACCGGCCGTTATGCCACAACGCAATTACCAGCCGGCACACGAGTCGCTGGTAAAACCGGTACTTCTGACGATCAACGTGATAGCTGGTTTGCAGGCTATAGCGCCAATCGTCTGGCAGTGGTCTGGCTGGGTCTTGATAATAATCACAGCCTGCCGTTTACCGGTGCTGGTGGTGCATTGCCGGCCTGGACCCGTTATATGGCCAGTGAGTCTTTACTGTCACTGGATAATATACCGCCGGCCAATGTCGACTATGCCTGGGTGGACAAACAATCTGGCAAATTAAGTGATCAACGCTGTGAAAACAGCCGGCAATTACCTTTTATCAAGGGCACTCAGCCGGTTGAACTGGCAGACTGCGTGACGAGTCGGCTTGAACAGCGTGATAATAACCCGGTCACAAAATCAATCGATTGGATTAAAGGCTTATTTAACTAATGGCAACATTGACTGGAAAATTTCGGCTGCTATTGACGCTACTGTTGTTGGCAGGTTTATCCGCGTGTAGCAGAGCACCGGTGTATGCGCCGCCTGTGGAAAGCCGCACCGAACCCAGGGA
>DASSWO010000271.1:0-2178 GCA_035704795.1 Methylophaga sp.
ATGTAAACGGCTTGCGCAGCGGTTTGCTGGAGGCATTGAGAGAGTTTTGTGAATTTCGCAGTCTGTTGCCGCGTGGCGTAAAATTATCCGCCGAAGATATTTGGGAGCGCTGTAATTACGTGCTGTCGGTCAAGCTTGAAGATCCGCAGTTTTCCGGTCAGACCAAAGAGCGGTTATCGTCCCGGCAATGTGCAGCGTTTGTTACTGGCGCCGTCAAAGATGCCTTTAGTTTATGGCTGAATCATCATATTGAAGATGGCGAAAAAATTGCTGAACTTGCGATTAGCAATGCCCAGTCACGGTTAAAACAAGCCAAAAAAGTCGTGCGTAAACGCGTCCAGTCCGGACCGGCCTTACCCGGAAAATTGGCCGACTGTACCTCACAGGATCCTACCCGAACTGAATTATTTCTGGTTGAGGGGGATTCGGCGGGTGGTAGTGCTAAACAAGGCCGGGATCGCGTGTTTCAGGCCATCATGCCGTTGCGGGGCAAGATTCTGAATACCTGGGAAGTAGATGCTTCTCAAGTACTGGCATCGCAAGAGGTGCATGATATCGCGGTGGCCATTGGTGTTGATCCCGGCTCGGATGATTTAACCGGTTTGCGTTACGGTAAGATTTGCATTCTCGCCGACGCTGATTCCGATGGTTTGCATATCGCGACTTTGTTGTGCGCTTTGTTTGTCAGACATTTTGCGCCGCTGGTGACTGCTGGTCATATCTGTGTGGCGATGCCGCCGTTGTATCGGATTGATGTTGGTAAACAAGTGTTTTACGCCCTTGATGATGAAGAACGGCAAATCATTCTAGAACGGATCGAACGTGACAAAATCAAAGGCAAAGTCAGTACCCAGCGCTTTAAAGGTTTGGGGGAAATGAACCCGCTGCAATTACGGGAAACCACGATGGCGCCGGATACCCGTCGTCTGGTGCGGCTGACCATTGAGGCCGAAGACGACACCTTTATGATGCTGGATAAACTGCTGGCTAAGAAACGCGCATCCGATCGTAAGGTGTGGTTGGAACAACACGGCGACCTGGCAACTATCTAGGGTTTGTTTAGCTTTCATCTCCGCCTCTGTGGTGACTGAAGAATAAACAAACCCTGGCCTAATTGAGAGATTTACATGAGCACAATCATTGATGATCTGGAGCAGCAGCCGCTTCGTGAATTCACGGAAAAAGCCTATTTAGACTACTCCATGTACGTCATTCTGGATCGGGCTTTGCCGCATCTGGCCGATGGTTTGAAGCCGGTACAACGGCGGATCATTTATGCCATGTCGGAGCTGGGTCTTAGCGCCATTTCCAAACATAAAAAATCGGCGCGTACCGTCGGTGACGTGCTGGGTAAATACCATCCACATGGCGATTCCGCCTGTTATGAAGCCATGGTGTTGATGGCACAGCCGTTCTCATATCGCTACACGCTGATTGATGGTCAGGGTAACTGGGGCTCGATGGATGATCCCAAATCATTTGCCGCGATGCGTTATACCGAAGCCCGGCTGGCAGCATATGCCCAGACGTTATTAAGTGAACTGGGGCAGGGCACTGTTGAATGGGTACCCAATTTTGATGGCACCATGGATGAGCCGGAACTATTACCGGCGCGTTTGCCCAACGTATTGCTTAATGGCGCGACCGGTATTGCCGTTGGTATGGCCACCGATATTCCGCCGCATAATCTGCGTGAAGTGGTTGATGCCTGTTTATTGCTGCTGAAATCACCCAAAACCAGTTTGGAAGAGTTGATGGAATTGGTGACCGGGCCGGATTTCCCGACCGGCGGCGAAATCATTTCGTCACAGGCCGACATTCGCAAAATTTATGAAACCGGTCATGGCTCGATTCGCCAACGTGCTTGTTTCAAAATGGAAGAACACGAAATCATTATCGATGCGCTGCCATATCAGGTATCCGGTGCCAAAGTGCTGGAGCAGATCGCTGCGCAGATGAATAACAAAAAGCTGCCAATGGTTGCTGATTTGCGTGATGAGTCAGACCATGAGCATGCTGTGCGGCTGGTTATTGTGCCGCGCTCAAATCGCGTGGATGTAGATAGTTTGATGTCACATTTGTTTGCCACCACCGATTTGGAACGCAGTCATCGCGTCAATATGAACATGATTGGCCTTGATGGCCGGCCGCAGGTTAAAAACCTGCACGACATTATCA
>DASSWO010000007.1:0-16245 GCA_035704795.1 Methylophaga sp.
GGATAATGCCGCGACGCCGCTCGGCATTAAAGCCATGCAAGAGCTGCAAAAACTTAATCCGTTTAAAGACACCGCCAGTAATGCCCAGATCTTGTTTCTGGTCATTAACACCTCGGCGGTAACACTGTTTCCGGTCACTATTTTTACCTACCGGGCACAGATGGGCGCAGCCAATCCCACCGATGTGTTTATCCCTATACTTATCGCCACCTACTGTTCCACTTTGATTGGTTTACTCACCGTGGCCATGGTGCAAAAAATCAATTTATTGGATCGGGTAGTGCTGGCATATCTCGGCGGTATCAGTGCAGTGGTATTTGGCTTATTGGCGTATTTTTCCAGTCTCAGCCAACAGCAAATGCTGCTGCAATCAGCCATTATCAGCAATATTGTGATTTTTTCGTTGGTGATTGCCTTTATTATTGCCGCCGCATGGCAACGGGTAAACGCCTATGAGGCCTTTATTGAAGGGGCCAAAGAAGGCTTTAACACGGCCGTGATGATTATCCCGTATCTGGTCGCCATGTTAGTAGCGATTGGCGTATTCAGGGCCAGTGGCGCGCTGGATTTACTGGCCGATGGCGTGCGCAGCGCTGTGCTGTTTTTTGGCTTTGATGACCGCTTTGTAGATGCCTTACCGACGGCACTGATGAAACCGTTCAGCGGCAGCGGTGCGCGCGCCATGATGATTGATACTATGGAAGTTCATGGTGCTGATTCATTTGCCGGCCGCCTGGCATCGATTGTTCAGGGCAGCACCGAAACCACATTTTATGTTCTGGCGGTCTATTTTGGTGCAGTGGGTATCCGAAACGTCCGGCATGCCGTTGGTTGTGGTTTAGCTGCTGATGTCGCCGGCATATCAGCGGCGATTTTCGTTGCCTATTGGTTCTTTGGCTAAGCCTGTCTAACGACATCAAGCAAAGCCAAAAATAAATCATCATCTTTTTGTAATTTCTGCTACATTTCACCGTCTTTTCAATGGCTTACTTTTGATATTAAGCCCTTGTGCGAATGGAGAAATTGCGCATTGAACGCCCCGCTGTTCATCGATCCAACTTTACTGGATTTGGTTGCTGACCGAATTGCCGACACCGGCTATTGCGTGTTGCCGCAGTTATTACCGTTACCGCTGAATTATGATTTATACCGCCGTGTGGCGAGGCTTGATGATCATAATGCGTTGACGCTGGCAGGTATTGGCCGTGAGCAGGATTTTCAGGTCAACACCCAGATTCGCAAAGATGAAACCCGCTGGCTCAATGATGAATATCCGATTGATACCGCCTATTTAGCAGCTATGTCAGCATTTCGGCTGGCGATGAATGAACGGCTGTTTCTGGGCCTGTTTGATTACGAAGCACATTATGCCCATTACGGCCCCGGCGCTTTCTACAAACGCCATGTCGATGCCTTTAAAGGCGAATCCAGCCGCATTCTGACCACGGTTTTATACTTAAACCCCGATTGGCAAACTCGGGATGGTGGTCAGTTGGTAATTTATCAGCCAGACAGTGATGCTATAGTGACCACTGTCGAACCTGAACTGGGGACCTTTGTAGTGTTTTTAAGCGACCAATTCCCGCATGAAGTTTTGCCCTGCAAACAGGATCGCTACAGTATTGCAGGCTGGTTCCGCGCTCACGATCCGCTGCAAGCACCGTTGATTTAGGATGGTGCTGCCCGATTGGCAAATTCTCGAACTCGGCCATCCGCTGCTGCGTGAACAGGCCAAACCCGTTACAGATATTGAATCTGCTGAAACTCAGCAACTGCTGAATGATCTGCTGAGTTTTGTCTCACAAAAACGCGGCATGGGCATTGCCGCACCGCAGGTCGGCATTAGTAAACAGATTTTTATTATGTGCAGCCATCCCAATCAGCGTTATCCCAATGCACCGGAAATGCCACCAACCTGCGTTATTAATCCGCAGATTGTCAGCATGAATGGCAGCACCGAAAAAGACTGGGAAGGCTGTTTGAGTATTCCCGGACTGCGAGCCCTGGTGCCCAGAGCTGAAACTGTCAAGGTACGCTATATTACACGTGATGGCGAGCAAGTCGAAACGACTTATCACGGCTTTCTGGCCCGCTTGTTTCAACATGAATTTGATCATTTGCAAGGCCGGCTGTTTATTGATCATGCTGAATCAACTCGCGATATCATGACTGAAAAACAATGGCGTCAAGCCATATTGGGTGAAGATTGACCGCCATAACAGGAGGCTTTAATGGCGCAGCAATATCCCGCGCTTAACGATCGTTTAATTGATTTTATCAACGGTCAACAACTGTTTTTTGTCGGCACGGCGACTGCTGACAGCCGCGTAAATGTTTCCCCTAAAGGTATGGATTCGCTGCGCGTTATTAATGCCAATCGTGTTATGTGGCTGAATGTCACCGGCAGTGGTAATGAAACTGCCGCCCATGTGCAAGAAAACTCCCGCATGACTATTATGTTTGCTGCCTTTACCGGCAAACCGATGATTCTCCGGCTTTATGGTAAAGCGACCGCGATTCATCAGCGCGATCCACAATGGGCTATGCTGTATCCACAATTTGATCCGCTGCCCGGCGCCAGGCAAATTTTTATTCTGGATATTGATCTGGTGCAAACATCATGCGGCATGGGCGTACCGTTATTTGATTATGTCGGCGACCGGGAGTCACTGAATAACTGGGCAGAAAAAAAAGGTGAGGTGGGTATTCGTGAATACTGGCGACAGAAAAATCAGCAGAGTATTGATGGTATAGAAACGGATATTGTCAGTAAAAATATCAGCTAATTATTATTTACCAAACATTTCACCAACAGCAATCGCTAACGCATTTGAGCGTTCTTTTGAACGCAAAGCCTGCATCACCGGCTCACGCAGTTCTGGCATATACAGCAAATCGGCTAACAGCTGACTGAAACCCGGCTGGCCGGCATTATTTAAGGCCAGTTGTTCGCAATATAAGTTCGCCAGATGCAGTTGCTTTAATACTGTCCAGCAGCGGCCGCCAATTACCGCCAGAATGTCAATATCGCGGCTACAATCGTGCTTCAGCGTCTGCTCGACCATACCAGCCAATAATCCCTGTGCAGGGCTGTTGGAGGCCGCTCTGAGACAGGCCATCACATTTGCCGAATTGGGTTCTTGCTTTTGCAGTTCGGTAGCCAGTAACTGTGACAGTTGTTCAAGCAGATTGATCGCCGGTTGGGCACATTCCAGAAAATTACATAAGGTCTGAAATGGCACATCAGGCAAATTTGGCAAGCTTTGTATCAAACCTTGTAATTCATCCGGTCCATTAAGTCTGACCGCGACATCAGCAACACCTTGCATCGCCAGATTCTGCCAATGATCAGCGTCTGTCTGGCCAGTGAAATATTGATAAGCGGTGTCAAAATACGGCGAGGGTGGTAATGTCAGATGGTATGTTGCCAGCGCATTAAATGCCGCCATTTTCTCTTCACGGGGTGTGAACGTATAGGGACTGTCTTTTAACGCACCATCGATTTTTTGACCATCAGTTGCTGCCAGCATGGATTCACCAACTCGTTCCAGCAACATTACCAAAAAAGCATCGCGGGCTTGTGGTATCAATAAGCCCTGTTCATCCAGTGGCAATTTCAAAAACCAGACATAACGGTTATCAGGCTGTTGCGGATCCCAGAAAATCACCCCAAAAATGGCATGTCTCTGCAAAGGATACGGATAAGGCTGATGACCGCGTTCAAACTGATCAAAGCCTTCATTGCTAAGTTTGGCAACGCGCCGGCCCATATCAAACACCTGATATTTAGCGCCGCTGTGTTCTAAAAAGGCACTGAGTGTGGTGATCGGGTTTTCTGCAGGTAATTCAGTTTCAGCCATGGGCTTTATCAAGTGCGGTATTCGGCGTTTATTTTGACGTAGTCGTAAGAGAAATCGCAGGTCCAGACATAGTCTTGTGCATCACCCCGGCCCAGCTCGATATGAATGGTGATTTCTTTTTGATCCATGACCTGTTGGCCTCGATCTTCAGTGTAATCTTCGGCTGGCTGACCACCCGCAACAATTGCCACTTCATTCAAAGCAATATGAATTTTAGTTAAATCCAGATTATCTAAACCACTGCGCCCTACTGCTGCCAGAATACGACCCCAGTTGGGATCTGACGCAAATAATGCTGTTTTGACCAGCGGCGAGTGGGCAATGGTGTAAGCCACCTGCCGGCATTCAGCGGTATCTGCACCGCCTTTAACTACAATGGAAATAAACTTGGTTGCGCCTTCACCATCACGGACAATAGCCTGTGCCAGAAAACGGCTGAGATCATTCAATGCTTGCAGGAAAGTTTGGGCTTCGGCGCTATCGAGCGAATCAATTTCTGCATTGCCGGCTCTGCCAGTGGCAATCAATACGCAGGCATCATTGGTCGAGGTATCACCATCAACGGTAATACGGTTAAAAGACTGATCCATCGACTGGCGGAGCAACTGGTCTAATATTGACGGGTTAATAGCTGCATCAGTCGCAATATAAGACAGCATAGTGGCCATATCCGGGCGGATCATACCCGACCCCTTGGCAATTCCTGTCAGGGTCACTGTTTGACCATTGAGCTCGCACTGGATGCTACGCGCTTTAGCAATGGTATCGGTGGTCATAATGGCATGCGCTGCGGCAAACCAGTTATCAGCCTGCAAACCGGTGAATGCTGCCGGCAAAGCAGCTTCGATTTTTTCTACTGGCAGTTGCTGACCAATGACACCGGTCGAAAACGGCAAAACAGATTCGGCGTTAACACCGGCGATTTCCGCAACCGCCTGGCAGCTTTGTCTGGCAGCTTGCATGCCTTTAATACCCGTACCGGCATTGGCATTACCGGAATTAATCAGCAAATAACGCGGCACGGCCTGCGTTTGATGTTCCCGGCACAAGATTACCGGTGCTGCACAAAAGGCATTACGGGTATAAACCGCAGCGGTATGACTGCCCTCGGCCATTTCAATTAACACAACATCTTGCCGGCCCGGTTTTTTAATACCGGCGCTGGCCGTCGCCAGCCGAACACCATTAATTGCCCGTAAATCTGCCGCCATTGGCGGCAACAAATTAACGGCCATTAATTGACTTGTCCGTGACAGTTTTTGAATTTTTTACCACTGCCACAAGGGCATGCTTCATTACGACCAACTTTACGCCCATCGCGGGTGATCGGCTGACTGGCCGTTGGCTGATCAGTATCGTCTTCTTCTGAGTCTATAGCTGAGGCATCGGCATGCTGATATTCAACATCAGCGGATTGACGTCGCTGTTCATCGACCGCTTCAACATCTGAAGGAGCACGCACTTTCACACGTGAAATCAGGCTAATCACATCATGTTTAATCGTTGACAACATGGCGGTAAACAACGAAAAGGCTTCGCGTTTATATTCTTGTTTGGGATCTTTTTGTGCATAACCACGAAGGTTAATACCCTGGCGCAGATAATCCATCTGGGCCAAGTGCTCTTTCCATTGTGAATCCAGCGTTTGCAGCATGATGGCTTTTTCAAAATGGCGCATCAGTTCGGCGCCCACTTGTTCTTCTTTGGCTTTACAGGCTGATTCAGCGGCTTCAATAATTTTGTCACGCAAAGATTCTTCATGCAGGCTGTTATCCGATTCCAGCCAGCCACTGATATCTAAATCCAGTGCAAAATCATCACGCAAGGCTTGCTCAAGACCTGCCACATTCCACTGCTCATCAATGCTATTAGGTGGAATATAAATACTGATAACGTCATTTACGACGCTGGCCCGCATACTGGTCACTGCCTCTGACACATCATCCGTCGCCATCAGTTCATTACGCTGATCGTAAATAACCTTACGCTGATCATTGGCGACGTCATCAAATTCCAGCAATTGCTTACGAATATCGAAGTTATGACCTTCTACTTTTCGCTGAGCATTTTCGATGGCGCGACTGACCCACGGATGCTCAATGGCTTCACCTTCTTCCATGCCCAGTTTTTGCATCAGCGCTGCCATACGATCCGAGGCAAAAATACGCATCAGATTATCTTCCAGCGACAGATAAAAACGGGTTGAACCGGGATCGCCCTGGCGACCTGAACGGCCACGCAGCTGATTGTCGATACGCCGCGATTCATGGCGCTCCGAACCGATAATGTGTAAACCACCCGCGGCCAGAACAGCATCATGACGTTTTTGCCATTCTGCTTTTACAGCCGCTTTTTGTGCTGGCGTGACTTCGTCACCGAGACCTTCTATTTCAGCATCAAGACTGCCACCGAGCACAATGTCGGTACCGCGACCGGCCATATTTGTCGCAATGGTCACTGCACCCGGCTTACCGGCCTGGGCAATGATATGTGCTTCTTTTTCATGGAATTTAGCGTTTAAAACCTCGTGGGGGATTTTCGCTTCGGTCAACAGCCGGTCTAAATATTCAGACGTTTCAATTGATGCCGTACCAACCAGCACCGGTTGCTTACGCGCGACACAGTCTCTTATGTCTTCTAAAATGGCGTCGTATTTTTCTTTGCCGGTTAAATAAATTCGATCAGCTTCATCTTTACGCTGCATCGGTCGGTGGGTTGGGATTACCACTACTTCCAAACCATAAATGGATTGCAGTTCATAGGCTTCGGTATCAGCGGTACCGGTCATACCAGAGAGTTTGTTATATAAACGGAAATAGTTCTGGAAAGTAATAGAAGCCAGGGTTTGGTTTTCGTTTTGAATTTTTACGCCTTCTTTGGCTTCTACAGCTTGATGCAAGCCTTCTGACCATCGACGACCATGCATAGTCCGGCCAGTGAACTCATCAACAATGACTACCTGGTTATCCTGAACGATGTAATCAACATCGCGCTGAAACAGCACATGCGCTCGTAAGGCGGCAGTGACATGATGCATCAGACCAATATTAGCGGCATCGTAAAGACTGGCATCCTCACTGAGCAGACCTGTATCAGTCAGCATATTTTCGATTTTTTCATGACCGGCTTCAGTGAAATGCACCTGTTTATTTTTCTCATCAACGGTGTAATCACCTGCTTTGATGATTTCCAGATCATCACCTTCACCCTTAGTTTCCTGCTTGGTAAGGCTAGGAATTAACGTATTGATTTGCTGGTACAAAGCCGAGCTGTCTTCTGCCGGACCGGAAATAATCAACGGTGTCCGTGCTTCATCAATGAGGATAGAATCCACCTCATCGATAACGGCAAAATTCAGCTCACGCTGAACTTTGTCTTCGATACGAAACGCCATATTGTCTCGCAGATAATCAAAGCCAAACTCATTGTTGGTACCGTAGGTGATGTCGGCTAGATAAGACTGGCGCCGCTCATCACTGCTCATACCGCCGACAATGACGCCGGTCGTCAAACCCAAAAAGCCATACAACTTGCTCATCCAGGCAGCATCACGACGGGCTAAATAATCGTTGACGGTAATAACGTGAACGCCTTTACCTGGCAAAGCATTTAAATAAACTGCCAGCGTCGCAACCAGCGTTTTGCCCTCACCGGTTTTCATTTCAGCAATTTTGCCCTGATTCAGCACCATGCCGCCTATCAACTGCACATCAAAGTGACGCATCTCCAGGGTACGTTTACCAGCTTCGCGAACAACTGCAAACGCTTCGGGCAAAATATCGTCGAGTGTCTGGCCATCATCCAGCCGCTGTTTGAATTCAACCGTTTTTGCAGCTAGCGTAGCATCATCAAGTTCAGCATAGGCGGTTTCGAGTTCGTTAATTTGCGCGATATTTTTTTGCAGTTTTTTGATGACGCGATCGTTACGGCTACCAAAGAACTTACTGAATAAATTGCCTACCATGACTAAACTTACCTGTTGAAGTGCGCAGCATCTGCGGTGAAAAAGATAAATCGCGTGATTATAACGCGGACAGCAGACAAGATCGAAACCTTGTCTGCTTGATTTAATTGGCGACGAAAAAGCTGATTACAAGAGGCTTATTCAGTATCGATGTAATTATAAGGATTGACCGGCTTGCCATCCTTAAGGATTTCAAAGTGCACATGCGGTCCTGTCGAACGGCCAGTTGACCCCATTAGCGCCAACACTTCACCTTTAGCGACCCTGTCACCCGTTTCGACTTTCAAGGTTTTATTATGGGCATAACGGGTCATATAGCCATTACCGTGATCGACTTCAACCAAACCGCCATAACCACCTTTGACACCCGCCCAGCTGACAATACCATCAGCAGCGTTATGCACCGTAGTACCTGCCTTACCGGCAATATCAATACCCTCGTGAAAGACTTTTTTGCCATTAAAGGGATCAATACGATAACCGTAAAATGAAGATACCCATCCATCTTTAACCGGACGTCCAGTAGGAATAGCGGCGGTAATACTATCGCTAGTCAGCAGATATTCCTGCAAGGCGGCCAGCGTATCCTGCTGGCTGGCAAATTCTTCGTTAAGACTGGCAATACCTCTTTCTAACTCTTCACTAGTGAGTATGCTGGCATCATGTTCAATACCGCCCATTCCGGGACCCATATCAAAATCACTGGTATCAAAACCAGCTACTTCAGCCAGCCGCTGGCTGAGCATTTTGAGACGGATGGCTTCGGCTTGTAAACCGCCGAGTTGTTGCGCGTAAAAGCCTTCTAAGGCTTCATTTTCGGTGGTGTTAATGGAAATTGGCTGGTGTATCGGGGGCGTTAAAAATTGAGCTGTTGGGAATGGCGAGTAATCAGATGGCGCTGGGGGATTCAGCCAGTTCATTACCCCATAAGTACTGCCGGCTATAACGGCTATCAATAATATGCTCAGCAAACTTAGCCATGTTCGGCTAATATGCCAGTGTTTATGGCCCGCATTGCTGGCCGGTATTATTATGATCTGCATTGTTTACGCTCAGTCCTGGAAATAATTCATGTCGAACAAGCCCCGGGCTTTCGCCAAGCTCTGCCAACAGCATCCTCACTTACTACAACTCCACAGTCGCGCCCAGAAATTAACCCAGCTGGATAGTCTTCTGCAAGCAATTTTACCCGACAACTTTGCCGGCCGTTGCCGGCTGGTGAATCGTGATGGCAGTGAAGCTACCATCATTGCCGAAAATGCGGCAATCGCCAGTATGTTACGATTTCAGACTCACAAGATTTGCCAACAACTATCAACACAACTTGCTGAGCCTATCTTGAAAATCACGGTCAAGGTCCGTCCTGATTACCGATTACAACCGGCAAGAGCCCGGCTTAAAAACACGTTGGCTTTGTCAAATGACAATGCCCAATTAATAAAACAGACCGCTGAGGGCATCAGCGATCTGCGATTAAAAGCGGCGCTTAACAAACTGGCTAAACGCGGCAAAAAAAACTAAGTTAGCTGACAACAGAGGCAGCCGGCCGACTAAACACGATCGGTGCATCTTTGTCTTCTTCAAAGCTGACCAGTTCCCAGGCATCTTCCTGTGCCAATAATTTACGCAATAAACGATTATTCACTTCATGACCGGATTTATGGCCGACAAAAGCACCGATAAGGCTATGTCCTAACAAGTATAAATCACCAATAGCATCCAGGACTTTATGCCGGACAAATTCATCTTCGTAGCGTAAACCATCTTCATTAAGGACACGGAAATCGTCAACGACAATGGCATTATCCATACTGCCACCCAGAGCCAGATTCATTTCCCGCAGTTTTTCAATATCTTTCATAAAACCGAAAGTCCGCGCCCGGCTGACTTCACGAACAAAGGATGTGGAGGAGAAATCTACATCCACTTGTTGTGGCCGGCCGGTAAATGCCGGATGTTCGAAGTCGATGGTGAATGAGACTTTGAAACCTTCAAACGGCTCAAATTTCGCCCATTTATCACCATCTTCAAGCATGACCGGTTTTTTAATGCGGATAAATTGCTTGGCAACGTTCTGTTCTTCAATACCAGCAGATTGCACCAGAAACACAAAAGGTCCGGCACTGCCATCCATAATCGGCACTTCTGCGGCGTTCAGATCGATGTAGGCGTTATCAATACCAAGCCCCGCCAGTGCTGATAATAAATGTTCAACTGTTGAGACCTTATGACCATGTTGGACCAGTGTCGTTGATAGTGCAGTTTCGCCGACATTGACGGCTTTGGCTTCAATTTCGACCACCGGCTCTAAATCTACGCGGCGGAAAATAATGCCTGTATTTGGGGCCGCCGGCCGCAGCGTCAAATAAACCATTTCGCCGCTGTGTAAACCGACACCAGTGGCACGAATCACATTTTTTAATGTTCGTTGCTTGATCACCGTGTGACCCCCTTTTTCATCAATTAACAAGTAATAATATCACAAGCTTCAAAACTGTCACCTAACTGACATATTTCAATTAATCAGCTTGCCGGCGCAAAAATGCCGGAATATCCAAGTAATCCATATTGACATCACCATTGGCGACTTGTTTCTTCTGCTCACCTTGACGGTTTCGCATCACTGTTGGTTCGTCATAGTCAACTTCTACTGATTTTTTAACAATTTCAATTTGTGGGGCTACAGCCGCTTCAACTGGCTTCACTACCGCAGCGCGAGCGCCGCCCAGTCCAGTTGCAACTACTGTGACACGCAGTTCATCAGTCATATCAGGATCGATAACGGTACCGACAACGACGGTGGCATCTTCAGAAGCAAACTCTTTAATAGTGTTACCGACTTCTTCAAACTCGCCGATGCTCATATCGAGACCTGCGGTGATATTAACCAGCACGCCGCGCGCACCTGCTAAATCAACATCTTCCAGAAGTGGGCTGGAAACTGCCAAACGTGCCGCTTCGGTAGCACGATTTTCACCAGAAGCACGTCCGGTTCCCATCATGGCCATACCCATTTCTGACATCACAGTACGTACGTCAGCAAAGTCGACGTTGATCATACCTTCGCGGGTAATCAGTTCTGCAATCCCCTGCACTGCACCGAGCAATACATCATTAGCTGATTTGAATGCATTCAGCAGGCTCATGTCTTTGCCCAATACTTTGAGCAGCTTTTCATTAGGAATGGTAATCAGTGAATCGACATGCTGACCCAATTCCTCGATACCAGCCAAAGCCGTTTTCATGCGTTTAGCACCTTCAAACGGAAATGGTTTAGTGACAACAGCAACGGTCAGAATACCCATTTCTCTGGCAACCTGTGCGACCACAGGTGCAGCGCCAGTGCCAGTGCCACCGCCCATACCGGCAGTGATAAATACCATGTCGGCGCCTTTAATCACTTCCATGATGCGTTCACGATCTTCCAATGCCGCCTGACGACCCACATCCGGATTGGCACCAGCGCCCAGACCTTTTGTAATGTCCGTGCCTAGTTGCAATTGTGTTGTCGCTGCACTGCGCCGCAAGGCCTGTGCATCGGTATTGGCACAAATAAAATCGACGCCCTCGATTTTATTCACCACCATGTGTTCCAAGGCGTTACCACCACCACCACCGACACCAATTACTTTGATGACGGCGTTCTCTGTATACGTGTCAATCAATTCAAAAGTCATAACGTTTCTCCCCACTTTTTTTACAAAAACTTGCTCAGAAATTGCCCTGAAACCAACTTTTCATTCTGGCAAGCATTCCTTTAAAACCTTCCGACATCACAGACTCGCTGTGACCGGTACTCACTTGTTCATTTCCAAATAACAACAAACCCACACCGGTGGCATGGATAGGATTTCGGACTACTTCAACCAAACCACCGACATGGGTCGGCAGACCTAAACGTACTGGCAGATGAAACACCTCTTCAGCGAGTTCAATCACGCCTTCCATTTTGCTGCTGCCGCCGGTCAAAACCACACCCGCTGCCAGCATTTCTTCAAAACCACTTCGACGCAGTTCGGTCTGAACCAGCATCAATAATTCTTCATAACGTGGCTCAACTACTTCCGCCAATGTCTGACGTGCCAGTTGCCGTGGCGGCCTGTCGCCAACGCTTGGGACTTCAATGGTTTCGTCTTCACGGGCCAGCTGCGTTAACGCACAGGCATATTTGATTTTGATTTCTTCGGCGTATTGCGTTGGGGTACGCAGGGCCACGGCAATATCATTGGTGACCTGATCACCCGCTATTGGAATCACCGCGGTATGGCGAATAGCGCCATCGACAAACACCGCAATATCCGTCGTGCCACCGCCAATATCCACCAGACAGACACCCAGTTCTTTTTCGTCCTGTTCCAGTACCGAATAGCTTGATGCCATTTGTTCGAGAATGATGCCGTCAACAACGAGGCCACAGCGTTCGATACATTTGGTGATGTTTTGTGCGGCACTGACAGCGCCGGTAATCAAATGCACTTTGGCTTCAAGACGCACGCCTGACATGCCAATCGGCTCGCGAATGCCTTCCTGATTATCGATAATGAATTCTTGCGGTAACACATGCAGCAATTGCTGATCACCCGGGAAATGCACGGCACGTGCCGCATCCAGCACCCGGTCCAAATCCCCCTGAGTCACTTCTTTATCGCGAATGGCCACCGTGCCATGTGAGTTCAGACTGCGAATATGGCTGCCAGCAATACCTGCAAATACTGAGTGGATTTGGCAGCCGGCCATCAGTTCAGCTTCTTCAATCGCTCGTTGAATCGATTGCACCGTCGATTCGATATTCACCACCACGCCTTTTTTCATACCACGCGCTGGATGAGAGCCTATTCCAATGATCTCCAGCTTGTTCTCGCCGGGGCCGGCATCATGAATCGGTGCCGCGACAATGGCCACCACTTTCGAGGTGCCAATATCCAGTCCGACAATCAGTTCGCGTTCGCTTCGTTTAGACATCATACGGTTCCATTAAAATCAGGTTGCTGGCCGCTTTTCCATTGCACGGCAAGGCCATTGGTATAGCGCATATCAATCGTTGTGATTTGCTCGCGGAAATCCGCCAGTTGATCACCAAATACGCGAATAAATCGTTGCAAACGGGCTTCACTGTCAGCGCGCCCTAATTTCAGCTGTAAATCGTTGGTGAACGTCATGGCCCAACTACGTCGCTCATCCATTCGCAAACTGCGAACACGTAATTCCAAAGCATTCAGATCCCGCTGCATCTCGACCAGGCGACGGGCCATAATTTCACTGCTGCCCTCAGGCCCATGCAGTTGCACCAAACCCTCCGGAAAACTTGCCATCTCAGGGTAAAACACCTGTCCGCGGTTATTCACCAGTCCATCTTCATTCCAACGGGCAATCGCCTGATGTTCGGTGACAATCAGATGCAAAGTATCCGGCCAGACGCGGCGAACCTGGATTTGATCAACCCAGGGGATTTGCTGGGCTGCGGTACGCAAACCAGCGACATCAACATCAATAAAACTGCCCGTTACATAAGGTTTAACCACTTGCTGCAATTGCTGACGATCAGTGTGCTGTAAATCGCCTTCTACAGTGACATGCAATACCGGCAAGGTATCTTCCTGATGCAGATAAAACCCGGCGCCGACCAATACCAGTAGTGTTAATAAGGTCAGCATCACGCGCAGCCGTTGTCCCCAGTCGACAACCTGCCGTGGCTTTTGTGGTGCATTGCGGGTCGCACCCGCTTTAACGCGCCGCTCAGCAATCATGACGACACCTGCATACTGTTTTCGAGTATCCGCCAGCACAGTTGCTGAAAATCAATCCCCGCCTGTTTCGCTGCCATCGGTACCAAACTGTGGTCGGTCATGCCCGGTACACTGTTGGCTTCCAGAAGATAAAAATTACCGGTGCTGTCAGCCATGACGTCAATCCGGCCCCAACCGCGCATTTGCAATGCATTAAACGCAGTCAGCGCCAGTGCCTGACAGATCTTTTCCTGATCAGCCTCAAGGCCACAAGGGCATAAATATTCGGTGGTATTAGCCTGATATTTGGCTTCATAGTCATAAAAAGCCCGCGGTGTTTTCAAACGAATCACCGGTAATGCCTCACCATCCAAAATACTGGCGGTATATTCGGCGCCATTTACCCATTGTTCGGCAATGACGTCCTGGTCATATTGCAACGCCAGACTGATGGCTGCCTTAAGATCCTCGCCATCAATCACTTTGCTCATACCAATGCTTGAGCCCTCATTGACCGGTTTAATAACCAAAGGCAAACCAAGCTTTTTGACCAGTTCCACTGGATCAGTGCCAATATTGACATGCTGAAATTTCGGTGTTGGCAATCCCTGCTGTTGCCAGATCAATTTGCTGATGCGCTTATTCATCGACAACATGGCGCCGGTGACACTACTTCCGGTAAATGGCAGGCCCATAGCTTGTAACAAGCCCTGAATTTCACCGTCTTCACCACCACGACCATGCAAAATCACAAAAGCCCGATCGTAATTGCCATGGCGCAAGGTGACATCAACCTGCTTATCAACATCAATACCGACCGCATCTATGCCTTGTGCCTGTAACGCTGTCAGGACCGCGCCGCCACTGCGCAGCGAGATTTCACGCTCAGCACTACGACCGCCCATCAATACGGCGACCCGTCCAAATGCTTTTGGATCTGTGACCCGGCGACTCATGCATTTTCTCCGATAATATGGACTTCCGGCGTCAAGATAACGCCATGTTGTTGTTGTACTTTCTGCTGCACCAGGCTGATTAATGATTCAATATCAGCCGCAGTGGCATCACCATCGTTAACGATAAAATTGGCATGTTTTTCTGACACACTGGCACCACCAATACGCAGCCCTTTAAGACCGGCACTTTCAATCAATCGGCCGGCAAAATCGCCTGGCGGATTGCGAAACACCGAGCCCGCACAAGGCTGATTGGTAGGTTGGCTGGCATTACGCTTACGCAGCAAAGTTTTAATCAAATCCGCTTCGGCTTTTGCGTCGCCTTTTGTAAAGGCTAATGTCGCAGCGACAAACCATTCATTGGCGGGCGCTTTGACATAACGATAATTCACTTCAAATTCATCAGCGGCACGCGCTGTTAATTCACCGCGCCGACTGACCGTAGTAATGCTTTTAACAAATTGCCAGGTTTCACTACCATGGGCACCGGCATTCATTGCCAGAGCACCACCAAAAGTGCCCGGGATCCCTGCGAGGAATGCGCCCCCCGCCAGACCGGCACGTGCGGATTGTTTGGCAATTTTGCTGCAGTAAACACCAACTTCGGCCGTTACTTCACTGCCTTGTATATTAATATCCTGCAAGCTGCCGGCATAAGCGATGACGGTCCCGGCGAAACCGCCGTCCCGAACCAGTAAATTACTGCCAAGGCCCAACCACATAACAGGTTCAGTTATCGGTAACTGGCTCAAAAACACCGTCAGATCTTCAATATTTTTTGGTTGATAAAAACGCTGGGCAATACCACCGACGCGCCATGAGGTATGGCCAGCCAACGGTTCGTTAAAGCGCAATTCACCTTGCAGATGAGGATGCAACGTGGCCATCACGCGTCACCGTCCATCATGATGTCAAGTTCACGAGCAATAGTGCCAATATCACCGGCACCTAAGGTCAACAGCAAATCGCCGTCCTGTAATAATCCCGGCAGCAATTCATACAACGCTTGTTTATCTTCAGCAAACACCGGCTCAACCTGACCACGCAGCCGTATCGCCCGGCAAAGGCTGCGGGCATCAGCTCCAGCAATTTTGGGTTCACCGGCCGGATAAACCTCAAGTACCACCAGCACATCAACCGCTGATAACACTTGGGCAAAATCCTCAAATAAATCGCGGGTACGGGTATAACGATGTGGTTGAAACACTACTACCAGACGGCGATCCGGCCAACCACCGCGCGCTGCTGCAACTGTGGCAGCCACTTCGGTGGGATGATGGCCATAATCATCAACCAGTAAGACATTGCCCTGAGGGGTATGTTTTTCACCTAATAAATTAAACCGGCGACCTACACCATCAAATTTGCTCAATGCCGACTGGCAAGCTTCAACGCTGACGCCTAAATTACGGGCAACGGCTAATGCGGCGGTGGCATTTAGTGCGTTATGCAAGCCGGGCATATTTAGCATTACCGGATAATGCAAGCCGGTCTGCTGCTCGGTGACAGCAAAACTGCTTTGTCCCTGATGTTGCCGCAAATCTGACAAACGGAAATCAGCTTCATCAGACTGTCCATAACGCATAATCGGACGGGTCACTTCTGGTAAGACACTGACAACTTCTGGGTCATCAATGCACAACACTGCCAGTCCATAGAACGGCAAATGATGCAGAAACTCAATAAAGGTCGCTTTCAGCTTGTTAAAGTCGCCACCATAGGTCGCCATATGATCATCA
>DASSWO010000069.1:0-8505 GCA_035704795.1 Methylophaga sp.
GTGACAATGCTGAAATCGGTTTGCGCACCATGAATACTGTGTTTTAACAAATCCACGCCATAACTGAACGGGTTAACCAATACTACGTAACGCAGCAGATCCGGTAATTGGGTCACCGGATATAATGCGCCGCTTAAGAAAAACACCGGGAAAATCACGAAATTCATAATCACGGCAAAGTTATCCAGCGTTTTAGACCAGACGGCAATCAGACCGCCCATCGATGCACACAATATAGCTGTGAGCAGTGCCGGTGGCAGTAATAATAGTGCCGATTGCCAATCCAGTAAGCCTATTAATACCAAAATCACCAATAACATTATCGCCTGCACCATGGCAATTATGGTGGCCGCGATCAGTTTGGCAACAACAATCCAGCCATGAGCAATAGGTGCCACCATCATCATGCGCATGACACCGAATTCTTTATCGTAAACCAACGTCAATGCCGACAACAAAGCCGCGAATAATAAGGTCATGGCAACTATACCCGGCACCAAAAACTGCAAATAGCCTTCCTGCTGAGAGCCACTGAGCATACTACCGACACCTGAGCCTATTACCAGCAACCATATCAATGGCCGGACCAGACTGCTTAGTAAACGGCCCCGTTGCCGGAAGGTTTTGCTCAGCTCGCGCTGCATTACCGCTTTGACGGCCAACAAACTCATTGCACACCTGCTTTGTGATTAGTCATGCTCCACAAATACACATCATTGAGATTCGGCCGCCGCCATTGCATGGCATTAACGGCATCACCCAGTGTCTGTTGCAGCGCAGTAAAATCGGTATCAGCATTTTTTACTCGGAAACTCAGATGCTGATCTTCGGTCAGTGGTGTACCAAATTGCGGTGTTAATTTTGTGGCAACGGCCTCGATATCGGCACAATCCAGCTCCAGAATATAAGCGGCTAAATCACGGATAAGACTGGTTGGTTTGCCGCCTTTTTGCAGTTTGCCCTGCTGGATAAAATCCACCTGATCACAGGCAACCGCTTCTTCCAGATAGTGCGTGGTCAGAAATACTGTCATCCCTTGTTCACGGCGTAATTGCTCTACAAACCGCCAGATGGCACGACGATTTGGCAAATCCAGACCAATAGTCGGCTCATCGAGAAACAATACCTGTGGTTTATGTAACACACCACGGGCAATATCCACTGCCCGACGCTGCCCACCGGATAAGGCCAGCAATTTTAAATGACGCTTCTTTTCAAGATTAAAGACCGCCAGTAATTCGTCAATGCGCTCATTGGCCTGCTGTTTATTCATACCGTATAAGGCTGCAGCGAATTGCAGGTTTTCATCAACGGTCATGGTGCGATCCAGCGCTGAGTCCTGAAATACCAGCCCAACTAAACTACGGATATGCACTGGATTATCAGTCACTGCCTGACCGCAAATTAAGGCATCACCCGACGTCGGTGATGTCATCGTAGTTAGCATATGAATGGTGGTACTTTTACCGGCGCCATTGGGGCCGAGCAGGCCGTAACATTGGCCGGCTTTAACCTGTAAATTGAGACCATTAACGACCACAGCCTGACCATATTGCTTGGTCAGGCTGTGACTTTGGATCGCCAGCTCAGAGACCACAGATTTCTTTGGAATTTTTCGGGTTCCGGAATACTAATGGTTTGGCTTGCTCTTCAGTTTTAGCAGCTTCTTCACGCCCCTGAGCAATCGCCTCTTCAATCAAATGATGATGTGGCGATTTACTACAAACCGGATCAGCAACTGCCGGATCGCCCGTCAGCATATAAGCCTGACAACGGCAGCCACCAAAATCTTTGGTTTTTTCATCACAGCTGCGGCAAGGCTCTTTCATCCAGTCAAAACCGCGGAAACGGTTAAAGTCACTGGAACCGTTCCAGATATCATTGATCGAAGTATCACGTACATTTGGCAATTGCATGCCTGGCAGATTACGTGCAGCGTGGCATGGCAATGCCGTACCATCGGGTGTGACGGTCAGAAACACATTACCCCAACCATTCATACAGGCTTTGGGCCGTGTTTCATAATAATCCGGCACCACATAATAAATCTTCATGTTGCCTTTTTGCTTTTCCTGATACTCGTGAGCAATCGCTTCCGCACGCACTAATTGCTCTTTTAACGGCAACAGTTGATCACGGTTATGCATTGCCCAACCATAGTACTGGGTTGTCGCCAGCTCAACATAGTCGGCTTCAAGATTAATGGCTAAATCCAGAATTTCATCAATCTTGTCGATATTTTGCCGATGGGTAACAAAACACAGCACCATCGGATAACCAGCGGCTTTAACAGCACGGGCCATATCGATTTTATGCTGGAACGCATCGGTGCCGGCAATCAGATTATTTAAATCCTCGGAGCTGGCCTGAAAGCTGACCTGAATATGATCTAAACCGGCTTCTTTAAAAGCTTTGGCTTTAGTGGCATCAAGGCCGATACCCGATGTTATCAGGTTAGTATAAAACCCCATATTACGGGCTTCAGTAATTAGTTCGAGAATATCTGGCCGCGCCAGTGGTTCACCACCTGACAAGCCAAGCTGCGTTGCACCCATAGCCCGAGCTTGTTTAAAGACTTCAATCCATTCCTGGGTACTCAATTCGCTTTTGATGCTGGCAAAATCCATCGGGTTAGAGCAATACGGACATTGCAGCGGGCAGGCATAGGTCAGTTCTGCCAATAACCACAATGGCTGGCGGATATTGCTGGTATCGTCCATGCTCAATGACCCGGCAATACTGCCGGGCGCTTTATTCTGCTCTGATCCAGTCGTTGTCATGGGCTTCCTCCAGGAACTGATAGACGTCGTCATCTAAGTCGGCGCCGTTAAATGCTAATTTAAGTTCGGTAATCAATTCACCGACGGTTTGTTTTTTATCAATAATGCGTTTCAAAATCTCTGCAGCAGCGGGGTTAAGCTTAACCATGCCTTCCGGATACAACAGCACGTGACAGTCTTGCGCTGGCTCCCATTGAAAGCGGTAGCCTAATGCCAATACAGGCACGCTGGTTTCGGTAAATTTGGGTTCACTCATTTTTCGACATCCATACAATAAGGGGGGCGATCTTCAATATACGCCATCCACATGGAATCGAGCATGGTCCACAAAATATCCAGCTTAAATTGCAGTAAATCCAAAGCCCGTTGTTGCTTTTGACGGGTGTCACAATAATCCAAAGTGATTTGCAAACCATGCTCAACGTCACGGCGCGCTTCACTGAGCCGCTTTCGAAAATAGCGATAGCCCTTTTCATCAATCCAGGGGTAGAGCTCCGGCCAGTTATCCAGACGGGCTTTATGTATTTTTGGCGCAAACAACTCCGTTAATGATGAACCGGCAGCTTCTTGCCATGGTGCACGGCGGGCGAAATTAACATACGCATCGATAGCAAAACGCACGCCCGGCAATACATGCTGATAAGAAATCAGTTCATCGCGTGTTAAACCGACCGCTTCACCAAGTTGCAACCACGCTTCAATGCCGCCTTCCTGACCATCAAAACCATCGTGATCCAAAATCCGTTGAACCCAATGTTTGCGAACTTCGGCATCTTCACAATTTGCCATGATCGCGGCATCTTTAATCGGAATCGCCGTCTGATAATAAAAACGATTGGCCACCCAACCCTGAACCTGTTTCTGATTCAGCTTGCCGGCATGCATCAATTTATGAAACGGATGGTTGATGTGATAAAACTGCTCTTTATCGCGCAGTTTTTGTTCAAATTCTTCGCGTGACCAAAGCGTGTTATCAGCTGTCATCGATGTTTCCTTTAATATTCCAGATCCATACCATCGTAGGCTAGTTCGATACCGGCATTGTTCAATACCTGACGTTCTGGCGAATCTTCGTTGAGGATCGGATTAGTATTATTGATGTGAATTAAAATTTTGCGTGGCTTTTGCAAACTGTTGAGGATACTGATTGATCCGCCCTCTTCAGACTGATTGATGTGACCCATTTCGGTCGCCCGTTTATCACTGATGCCTTCGCGCGACATTTCATCATCGGTCCACACAGTGCCGTCCATCAATATGCAGTCAGCATTACGCATAAATTCGAGAACGTGATCTTCGACTACGCCCAGTCCCGGCGCATAAAACACATTTTTGCCGCTACGGGTGTCATAAATATTAATGCCGATATTATCGCCCGGAACGGTATTGTGACGATGCGGGGAAAACGGTGGGGCTTCACTTTTCAATGGCACAGCCGTAAATTCCAGGCCCGCTGCTGCGGGGATAGTGAACGGCACTTGATCAGTTTTAACTTCGTGCCAATTTACACCGCGGAAATGCCCCAGAATATTAAATATTGGAAATCCGGTAGTCAGATCTTCTTGCACTGCAGATGTGCAGTAGATATCCCACGGTTTATTGTGCTCACGCAGCGTTAACAGACCAGTTGTATGGTCAATTTGCGCGTCCGTAATCAAAATAGCTTTTATAGCCGTATCGCGTACTTCACGTGCTGGTTGTATTGCAGGGAAGGCGTCTAATTGTTTTTTGATATCTGGCGAAGCGTTAAACAATATCCAATCAACACCATCGGCACTGACAGCAATCGACGATTGGGTTCTGGGCGAAGCCTTTACCGTACCTTCACGTACCCCTTTACAGTTAACACAGTTGCAGTTCCATTGTGGGAAACCGCCACCGGCACCGGAGCCCAATACGTGAATATGCATAATAATTTTTTCCTGAAACCTGATAAGCAAATGACAATCAGCTGCGCCACACAATTTATGTTAATGCAGGCAACTGTCATTTGCCGACCCAAAGATGCCCGGGACAGATGTCCCGGGCACACATCAAAACCGATATTAACGGTTGCAGATGTACATGGTTACTTCAAAACCGAAACGCATGTCTGAATATTCTGGTTTAGTCCACATAACTAAATTCCTCTCTAAAAGTTAGTAAAAATACACCAGCTGAACTATTCAACCGGTGCAAGAGATATTACGCTGGCCGCTCAGGCTTGACGTCAGGAATAGCCGCCCAGCTGTTAGGGATTTTCCTGAATGCTTATCAAAGAAGATTGGCTATCGAAAAATACCTGACCAGATATGAGAAAATGCAAGATCCAGACACAAAAAACCCGGTGTCTTGCGACACCGGGTCTTTTATGGAGCTATCGTATATTTAGTAAAACAATATACGTGTGGTCTTACAAGCTAAATACGCTCAGAACACCACCCAGGTTAGTCCAGCTAGACAGTGCTTTGTAAGCACCGACTGCGCCCAGACCATCTGTGTCATTTTCCAAACTTGGAATAGCCATACCGATACCAGCCCAACCACCTACACCTGACAGGATAGAAACATATTGTTTGCCATCATGTTTGTAAGTGTTGACGTTACCGATAACGCCTGATGGAGTTTTAAATCTCCACAGTTCACGACCTGATTGCGCATCAACTGCTTTCAGGTAACCTTCCAGCGTACCGTAGAACACTACATCAGAGGCAGTTGCTAAGGCACCTGACCATACTGAGAAACGCTCTGGGTTTGACCAGACGATCTTACCTTCACGTGCATCCCATGCAATGAAGTTACCCAAGTGTGTACCACCTGGTGCTGGGTACATGCTTAAGGTCGCACCAACGTATGGTTGACCGGCTACGTATTCAACTTCGAATGGTTCGTAGTCCATGCAAACATGGTTGGTTGGCACATAGAACAGGCCTGTACGTGGTGAGTACGCTGCAGGCTGTTGGTCTTTGGTACCCAATGCCGCTGGGCAGATACCAGTGGTGTTGACATCTTCGCCATTACGCGCAGTTGAGTATTTAGCAACGCGATTCGGCCGGCCAGTTTCCATATCAATGCTGGTAGCCCAGTTAACCGCTGGGTCAAATTTCTCAGCAACCAACAGTTCACCGCTTACACGGTCCATGGTGTAGGCAAAACCGTTACGGTCAAAATGCACCGCAGTTTTACGCAATTTACCATCGATGTTTTGGTCAGCCAGGATGACTTCGTTAACACCGTCATAATCCCACTCATCGTATGGCGTCATTTGGTAGACCCATTTAGCCATACCTGTTTCTAAGTCACGACCAAACAGAGACATAGTCCATTTGTTGTCACCTGGACGTTGTACCGGGTTCCAGGTAGATGGGTTACCCGTACCGTAGTAGAACTGACCTAAATCAGGATCGTATGAATACCAACCCCAAGTTGTACCACCACCAATTTTCCATTGGTCACCCTGCCAAGATTTCAGTGAAGAATCCTTGCCAACTGGTTTCAGCATAGACATTGTGTTTTGTGGATCAATCAGCATTTCGTCATCTGGACCGGTGCTGTAAGCTTTATATTTAACGTTACCGTCTAAATCGTATGCTTGAACATAACCACGAACACCGAATTCACCACCTGAAATACCAACGATGATGGTGTCATTAAATACGTGCGCCGCAGCAGTGCTGGTTGCGCCGACTTTTGGATCATCGCGTTTGTCAGACCAGATAACTTCACCAGTTTCTCTGTCTAAAGCAACCAGAGTAGTATCAGCCTGGTTCAGGAAGATTTTGCCGTCAGCATAGCTCAGACCACGGTTAACGGTGTCACAGCACATAACTGGCACAGTTTCGTCGTAGTTTTGGCTTGGCTCATATTTCCATTTGATCGCACCGTCGTTGTTCAAATCCAACGCGAATACGATGTTAGGGAACGGAGTATGAACGTACATGGTGCCGTCGATGACCAGTGCGTTACCTTCGTGACCACGCAGAACACCTGTTGAGAAAGACCACGCCATGTTCAGATCTTTGACGTTATCTTTATTGATTTGTGTCAGTTCACTGTAACGTTGGTTTGCGTAGTTTTGGGCAGGCATGACCCAATTATCGTGGTTTTGTTGCATTGTTGCGAGTTCGTCAGCAGCAACCAGACCTGGTGCTACTAAACCCATCATCGCAATTGATAAAGTTTTCAGCTTCATAAAGTTATCCTCTATATTTTTTGTGTTCATGATGTTCAGCCGCGCTGCACATTCATGAGTTACGGACTTTATTCCGCTTTTGCCCCAAAATCATTAGGAGCGAATCCCTTCGTAACCAGGAATTTTTCCCGAGACAGGCTGAAAACCTTTAATTTGCTCACTAACGCCCAAAAACAAAAGCAGGAAAAATATCCCGACTAACCGTTATTGATGACGTTGTATTTGATTGCCAGTCGAACTAATTCAACCGCTGAATTAAAGCCTAATTTATGCTTGAGTACCGTCTGATAGTTAGCAACAGTTTTATGACCCAAACTCAGTCTTGCGGCAATCTCTTCAAGTGGTAACCCTTCGGCCAACAGTCGGAAGACTTCAAATTCACGTATGGTCAATCGTCGGGTGGGATCATCGCTGCCAGATACACTTTGCAAAGCGATACGCTGTGCCATGTCGGCACTCAGATAGTTTTTGCCGGTTATTACCACTTGCCTGATGGCCAACAACAGATCATTGACATCGCCAGATTTCGAAAGATATCCCATTGCGCCAGCACTCATTGCCTGTACGGCTAATGTCGCATTTTCATGCATTGAAAACATAATGACTTTGGCCTGTGAATAACGCATCCGGATTCGGCGCAAGGCTTCAAGCCCACCGATACCCGGCATAGTGATATCCATGACCAGTACATCTGGATCCAACTCGGTAAATAACTGATAGGCCTGTTCACCGCTGACAGCTTCACCAATCACATGCATATCTTGGTGTCGGTCTAACATTCTGGCCAAGCCAGAGCGCACGACTTCATGATCATCAGCCAATAATATTCGTATTGCATTCATTATCGAAAACTCATCACCGCGGGATGCTTAATATTACCGTTAATCCGGCACCGGGACTGGATGATACCGTAAATTCGCCCGACAGCGCTTCCACCCGTTCACGCATGGCCAATAAACCAAAGCCAGGCTGAATTTGTTGTAAATCACAACCCCGACCATTGTCACTGATGGTTAGCAGTAAATGCTGCGATTTTTTCTGCAAATGAATATTTACATTTGCTACATCCCCTGCATGTCGAATAATGTTGGTCAGTGCTTCCTGCACGGCACGGTAAATCGTAAGCATGGTTGCATCTTCAAGATCAGTCAGTTCATCATCAATCTGTAGATTCAAAAAATACTGTGGATGCCGTTGCTGCCAGTTATCAACAAGCTCTCGCAAACTCGCTTCCAAACCCGCAATATCTAATAAAGGCGGTCGCAGTCGTTGCAATATTGAACGAATAATATCGGTTAGTTTCTGGTTAATTTTGTCGATCGACTGACCCGCCTGTTTAGCTTCTGCCAAATCGACTGCTGATGCGATTGTCGCCGTATCAAAACGAATCGCCGTTAAATGCTGACCAATTTCATCATGCAACTCTGCAGAAAGCCGTTTTCGTTCGTTTTCGTGCATAGTCAACATCTTATCGTTGAGATCACGCAATTGCCGATTATAATTTTGCAGTTGTCGACCAATACCTTTTAATTGATGGCGGGCATCGAGCAAATC
>DASSWO010000127.1:0-6366 GCA_035704795.1 Methylophaga sp.
GGCCATATCCACCTTGTTTTAATGCAGCAACCACATTGTCACGCGACTTTTCTTTAGCTGTTAATAAAATCGGCGCACCCAGATCCAGAATAATGCTGTCGACAGGCAGCGTCTTCGCTTTTTCAAGGTAATGCGGGTTACAGCCGGGCACATAAAGCATAGAGCGCCTTGGCCTGAAATATTGGTTCATAAATTGCCTCTTTTATTAACGCATCATCAGATGATGTTGCTTTGATTCTATGTCAGTCAAATTAAGTCTGTCAACTTTTATCATATGTCTTATATAAGACATAAAACACTAGACAAGTTTTTTGCACTGCGTTAAAGTGAAAGTCAGTTAAATAAAAGCGCAATATCTGGATAAGTTTTGCGCCTCAAATAAAGACAGGAATAACCATGGCTGAAGTTGAAAATGCCCCTATTTTCAGACCGCTCTACGAGCAGATTAGAATTTTTCTGACGCAGAGTCTGGTCGCTGGTGAATGGAAGCCGGGCGATATGATCCCCAGTGAAGTCGAGCTGGCGGCCCGTTTTAATGTCAGCCAGGGAACAGTTCGCAAAGCAATTGACGCGCTTGCGGATGAAAATATTCTGGTACGTCGACAGGGTAAGGGCACTTATGTCGCCACTCATAAAGAAGAAAAGAGCAAATTACGTTTTTTGCGCCTGACGTCAGCAGAAGGACAAAAAGAATTGCTGGAAAGCAAGCTGATTCATTGTCAGCGGCGCAGAGCTGATGCGGCAATTGCTGCCCTTACCGGCATGAAACCCGGCACCGCGATTATCGAAATCAAACGACTTTTGTGTTTTTCCAAACGGCCTGTGATCCTTGATGAAATCATTGTGCCCGCTAAATTTTTCCGTGGTCTGAATGCCAACCGGGTCAATGATCACAAAGGTTCTTTGTACAGCATGTACGAAACGCTGTACGGCATTCCAATGGTTCGCGCCAGCGAAAAACTGACGGCCGTCATGGCCAGCGATGAGCAGGCCAAACTGCTGGAAATCGACCCCGGCTATCCATTACTGAAAATTGCCCGCGTGGCCTACAGCTATGCTGATAAAGCTATCGAATGGCGTACGGGTTACTGCGTGACCGATGAACATCACTATATGAATGAATTGGAGTAAGTCATGACTGCTGATGCCGAAGATTTGAAAAAACGAGCACTGGATTATCACGCATTGCCTCGACCGGGAAAGTTGACGGTCGAATCAAGCAAACCCTGTGCGACCGCTGCAGAATTGTCATTGGCTTATACGCCAGGAGTTGCTGCGCCGGTTCGGGAAATTCACCGTGATCCGGCAGCGGCGTATCAATATACCAACAAGGGTAATCTGGTTGCGGTCATTACCGATGGCACGGCTGTACTCGGCCTTGGTAATGTCGGTGCGCTGGCCAGTAAACCGGTGATGGAAGGCAAGGCTGTTTTATTCAAGCGCTTTGCTGATATAGATGTGTTTGATATTGAAATTACTGCGCCGAGTGTCGAAAGTTTTATTGAAACGGTGGTCAATATTGCCCCGACGTTTGGTGGCATTAACCTTGAAGATATAGCCGCGCCACATTGTTTTCGTATTGAACGCGAGTTACGCGAGCGTTTGAATATCCCGGTTTTTCACGATGATCAACATGGTACTGCGGTGGTGATTTGTGCGGCGTTGATCAATGCGCTGCATTTGCAGGACAAACAGCTGGAAACCGCCAGAATTGTGTTTCTCGGTGCTGGTGCCGCCGGCATGGCCACAACACGCTTATTAAAAGCAATGGGTGCCACGGATATTACGCTGGTGAACAAAAACGGTGTTTTACACATGGGGCGTGATGATATTGATCCCGGGCAACGTGATTTGTTACGTGATACCGAATCCAGAACGCTGGCGGATGCGATGCAGGGTGCTGATGTGTTTATCGGCGTATCGGCTGCCAATGCGTTACCGGCTGAATATTTATCGAAAATGGCTGATAAGCCGATAGTGTTTGCGCTGGCCAATCCGGATCCTGAGATTTTGCCATCACAAGCCGCTGCAGTACGCCCTGATGTGCTGATGGCCACCGGCCGTTCAGACTTTCCCAATCAGGTGAACAATGCGCTGTGTTTTCCTTATTTATTCCGCGGTGCACTTGATGCTAAGGCGCCACAGGTCAGTCAGCAAATGCAGATTGCCGCAGCTTATGCATTAGCGGAACTGGCACGCGAACCGGTGCCGGCGGAAGTCCGTTCCGCCTACGAGGATATCGAAATCAGTTTCGGTAAGGATTACATCATTCCCAAACCGTTTGATCCGCGTTTGTTGGCACGGGTATCGACCGCGGTGGCTGAGGCCAGTCTTGCCGAACAGGCCAACCAGCCGGTTGCGGCGAATAGTTAACCGGACTTTGCTTTCAGGAGCAGGCTATGGATATTAATAATCAGCAATATGCCGAACCCTATGCCGATGTAGATTTTTGCCGGGTGTTTAATACCGAGGTGCTGGGTGATTTCTGGCCCGGCATTCAGCTGTATTATCCGCCGGTTAAATACGCACCATCGCTGGGTATTTATGAAGATCTTGAGGCGGCAGCAGCACGTATCAAAAAGCATGCATACCAGACCAATGCCCACACGCTGATTTTCGATTTGGAAGATGGCTGCCGGCAAAAAGAGATGAGTCGTACGCTACTACGGCAGGAACTGCCCGGACTGCGAAAACACAATAAACAGGTCACCATCGCCATCCGGGTGAATCCATTCCGTACCCAGGAATATGAGCATGATATGCAACTGGTGCGGGATATGGGGGACTGCATTGATGTCGTGATGCTGGCCAAGGCCGGTGAAGCGTATGGTGCGGCGGAAGTCAGGGATTTGTCGAACTTGCTGGTTGGCATTAATAACAAAATCACTATTCAGCCGATTATCGAACATCCCAAATCACTGAAAATTGCTCCGGATCTGATGCAGTACAGCACGGTTAAGCATGTGGTGTTTGGTATCCATGATTTTTCCAAAGCCATGGGTATTCACATTACGCCGGAAAACTGGACTGAAGAACTGAAGCACTTTCTGTATCAGATCATGTTTGAAGCGCGTATTGCCGGTAAAGGCGTTATTGGCGGTGTGGAAACATTGATTGGCAGTTCCAGTATGCCGGATAAATTTGTTGAACCAAATGATGTGCGGCGTTGGCTGGATCTGCATGGTGAAGATGAGTCGCGCATTGTTTACAAACATGCCTGTGAAGAGTCTGCACTGGGACTGACCGGCAAGCAGGTCATTCATCCGGGCCATATTCATTTATGCAAAGTGGCTTATACCCCGTCACCGACCGATATTGCCCTGAAAATCAGCATTCTTGAAGCAGCGATAGAGGCGGATGCCTTGTTGGGCGGGGCGATTAAATTTGACGGTGAAATGCTTGATCCGCCGATGTTTGGTAAAGCGCTGCAAACGTTATTGCGTGCCAATGCATTGCGGGCACTGGCTGACGAAGACCGCAGTTTTGCCATGAAAGTGTTGCAGCTGATGCCAACGCAGGTCATACGCGAAAACTGGCCATATGGAGCGATTTTATGAATGATTTGCAAGCTTTTCCGGCCTGGCAATGGCAGGTACCTGAATATCTCAATATCGGTGTGGCCTGTACTGATAATCATCTGGATACACCCATTGCCGACACCACAGCGATGATTGTCGAGGATGATTTACTGGGTACCAGCCAAATCAGTTTTGCCGATTTATCGAAGCGTACGCATCAATTTGCACAGCTATTAAGAGAGCAGGGAATCGATGCAGGACAACGGGTGTTAATCCGGTTGCCAAATTGTCTGGATTATCCGATTGCATTTCTGGGTGCCATGAAACGTGGCGCAATTTCAGTACCGACTTCAACGTTGCTGACAGTAGAAGAAGTGTTGTATCTGGCGCAGGATTCAGCAGCGCAGGTACTGGTCATTGATAAAACCATGTGGCCACAATTACGCGAACATATCAGTCAATGTCCTGATTTGCGTCTGGTCTTATTAAGTGGTCCCGGTGAGCCCGGCCCGGCACCCGGTTTACAGGTTATGGATTTAACTAACAGTCTGGCGGCGATTGTCGACTGGGCACCCGCTTGTCAGACCCGCGCTGATGATCCTGCGTACCTGGTTTATACCTCAGGTACCACCGGCTATCCCAAAGGCGTATTACATGCACATCGTGCGCTGATCGGCCGTACACCTGCCTCACGCTATTGGTTTGATTTTGCTGATGATCAGCAGGACCGTATCCTGCACTCCGGTAAATTTAACTGGACCTATGTATTGGGCTCCGGATTAATGGACCCGCTCTATCTGGGCAAAACAGTCATTGTTCATGAAGGTAAAAATGACGCGATGCTGTGGCCTAAACTGATTGCCAAACATAGCGCGACGATTTTTATTGGTGTGCCGACCATTTACCGGCAGATCCTGCAAAAAACCGACTTCAGTCAACAGGATGTACCCAGCCTGCGGCATTGTATGAGCGCCGGTGAACATTTATCTGACGAGGTACTGAGTCTGTGGCGGCAGCGCTTTGGTATGGATATCTATGAAGCGGTCGGTATGTCAGAGTTTTCCTATTATTTAAGCGAAACCAAATCGCGGCCGATTCGCCCTGGCTCTGCTGGTTTTCCGCAGCCGGGTCATGCCATTCAATTACTGGATCCAGAAACACTACAGCCGGTAAAACAGGGTGAAGAGGGGATGATTTGTGTGCCGGACAACGATCCAGGATTGTTTTTGTATTACTGGAACCTGCCAGAAGAAACCGCCAAACTTAAGCGTGACGGCTGGTTTTTGACCGGTGACTTTGCCCGCTATGATGACGATGGCTATGTCTGGTTCCTCGGCCGTAAGGACGACATTATCAAAAGCTTTGGTTATCGTGTCTCACCCTATGAAATTGAACGGGTGTTCAAATCGCATCCGGCAGTCAGTGATTGCGCGGCCGTTGGCGAAACCATCGAAAAAGATAAGGTGCTGGTGGTCGTGTATGTTTTATTGCATCAAGATCAGCCGGTCAGTCCTGATGAGTTGTTGGCTTTTGGGCGAAAAAATCTGGCCGCTTATAAAGCACCCAAAATTATTTATATTGCTCAGGACTTTCCACGAACCAAAAATGGTAAAATTTTGCGCCGTGAAGTCAGTCCAAAAATCGCAACAGATCAGTCCAATAGCTAAATTTTTTGTTGATCAACGGGGGCATTTCAGCCCATTATTACCCGATGACCGACACAGCAGAAAATAATAGCAACGAAGTTAGAAACGTATTTTTCGTATCTGATCGAACTGGTTTAACCGCGGAATCCTACGGGAAATGCCTGTTGGCGCAATTCCCGAATATCGAATTTGAAACGATCACCCTCGCTTTTGTTGATACTACCCAAAAGGCGGAAGATGCGCGGGCGCAAATTAATGCGCTCAGTGCCCAGTCAGAATTTCAGCCCTTAGTATTTAGCACCTTGGTTCATGATGACGCACAATTTATAATAGAAAGTTGTGACGGTTATGTGATCAGTTTATTTCACAGCTTTATTGGCTCGATGGAAAATTTTCTGGGCATGCAAGCGTCTCAAAAACAGGGTATATCGCGGATTTCTATCAGTGATACTACCTATCAGCGGCGATTGGATGCGATTGATTATGCACTGACCCACGATGATGGTGTTCGGCCTGATCAATATGAAGAAGCTGACGTTATTTTAGTCGGGGTGTCGCGTTGCGGCAAAACACCGACCAGTTTATATCTGGCAATGAACTTTTCACTGAAAGTGGCTAACTACCCGCTGACAGTTGAGGATCTCGAAGCTGAAGAATTACCGGACTATCTGTTAGTTCATCAGCAAAAGCTGGCAGGTCTTACGATTAAACCTGTCCCGTTAAGCCGTATTCGTCGGCAACGCCGGCCGGACAGCAGTTATTCCTCTCTGGAAATCTGTCAGGCTGAGTTGAACAAGGCAATGTCAATGTTTGAAAAGGTGGACATCCCGGTCTTTGATACCACCAACACCTCCATTGAAGAAATTTCTAGTCGCGTGGTGCGCTCACTGGGTCTGGCCCGGGAACGCATACGCGAATCGACAATTACATTTAATAAATCTAAAAAAACAAGGTAGTAGTTATGACCGAATATGTTATTTCTCTTGAAAAGTTGTGCATGGAGGATGTCAACAGAGTAGGTGGCAAGAATGCCTCACTGGGCGAAATGTTGCAGAACCTCGCACCGCTTGGCGTTTCGGTGCCCGGTGGTTTTGCCACTACTGCCGATGCTTACCGTGAATTCTTGTTACATGACGGTTTGCAGGGGAAAATTAACGAAGCACTGCGTGACTTGGATATCGAAGATGTCACCGCACTGCAAA
>DASSWO010000142.1:0-3877 GCA_035704795.1 Methylophaga sp.
CACCACACCATCTACGCGGATCATGGCGTTATCTTTGGTGATAATTTCCTGCGAAGGGACATCGAGGACTTGTTCCATCATATTGATTTTGGAACCGATCTTATCAATAACCGGTACGATTAAATTCAAACCGGGTCGCAGTGTCCGTGTATACCGGCCGAAGCGTTCTACAGTAAATTCGCGGCCCTGCTGCACCGGCTTGACCCCCATTAAAATGACCACCACCGCCAGCACGGCAATGATAATCACTAAGCTTGCAAATCCACCCATGACCGCACCCCTTTGTTCAGATTAGGACTGTTGCCGATAATAGCAGTAATGCAGTAAATATCGGATAAAACTTGGACTTTTTGCCACCGGCATTAGACAATAAGCTTAAATAACACAGGGCAAAAACATGGCAATTTCCAAACGTTTGAGCATATTGTTTTTCACTGGTTTGCTGCTGAGCCTGCCAGCGCATGCACAGCAGTGGTATCAGGTCGAGCTGGTAGTATTTGAGCAGCTCAACCCAGTAACAGATGAACAGTGGCCAGTAATGCCGCCAAGCGATCCGGCTGCAGTCACGCCACAAACAACAAATAGCAAAATACGACCCGCTAACCGTGAATCTTTGGCTGGTGTTGCCGAACGTTTACGTAACTCCGCAAATTATCGGGTGCTTAGCTATCAAAGCTGGCAACAGAGTGCGCTCAGTAAAAACGCCAGTCCTCGGGTAGCTATTGAGGGTGAACGGATGAGTGGTCATATCCGGGTCTATAAATCTTCGTATTTACATAGTGAGCTGGATTTGTGGCTGCTCGATGGTGGACAGCGAAGCGTTGCGGGTGACGGTGCTTTTCAGGGGGCACGTTATCCGAATCTCAAACAATCACGCAGAGTGAGCAGCCAAGAATTGTATTATTTTGATCACCCCCGCTTTGGTGCAATTTTGCAATTGACTCCAGTCGGCAATGCAAATTAGAGCGCTGCCCCTAATCAGAACCAAGCGTTGTTCTTACCCAATTAGTTTTTAATACTGACCAGAGTGCTAATCAGCTGTTTGACGCCGTCCATAGCGACAGCGATCGTTTGCAGAATATCGTCCATGGTCAATGCTTTTTCATCTAATCCAGCAGCTTTATTGGCCACCACTGCGATGCCGGCATAAGCAAGATCAAGCTCCCGGGCGATGGCCGCTTCAGGCATCGCCGTCATACCGACCATATCAGCACCATCATTGGCTAGGCGGCGTACTTCAGCTGCAGTTTCCAATCTTGGCCCCTGCGTTACCGCATAAGTACCGCCATCAAATATTAATAGTTCGATATTTGCTGCCGCCTCAATAATTTGCCGGCGTAAACCGGGATCATAGGGATAGGTAAAGTCGATATGTTTATCAGCACTGAAGTGTTCGCTGAATAAGCTACTGTCTCGACCCCAGGTGTAATCGATAATTTGATCCGGCACTGCCAACACCCCCGGCAGCATTGCATCACTGATCCCGCCAACAGCAGCCACCGCCAGAATCTCTCTGACACCTAAATGATGCAACGCCCACAGATTTGCACGGTAATTAATCAAATGCGGTGGAATGGTGTGATTTTCGCCATGCCGTGGCAAAAACATCAAGGTATTACCATTCAGTTCACCTTTGATAATGGGTGCAGAGGGAGCACCATAGGGCGTATTTAATTGAATTTTTTCGACAATGTTTAATCCCGACAACTGACTTAAACCGCTGCCGCCAATCACACCCATCATGAATTTGTCTCCGCCATGGCAAAAATTCCCGGTGCATTCCGCCAAAAGCCCTGCACATCCATACCAAAACCAAATACATAACGATCTGCGACATTCAGACCGATATATTCAGGCGGTTTACCGGTTTTTCGTGAATGGTGTTTATCGGCAAGCGCCAGACAAGCCACTGAGATGGCGCCTTGCTGCTGACAAAATTCCCGCAAGGCGATTAAGGTATGCCCTTCATCAAAAATATCTTCGATCAGTAAAACATGCCGACCGGCCATTTCGGTTTGCGGCCTAGCCTGCCAGACCAATTCACCACCGACCGTTTTATCGCCGTAGCGGCTGGCATGGATATAATCAATTTGCAGGGCAAAATCGAGCTTGGGTAATAATTGGCCCATGGTAATCACCGCGCCGTTCATTACACACAATAACAACGGATTTTTATCAGCATAGTCACGATTTAGCTGCCCCGCTAAATCGCTTAATACGGCATCAATTTCGGTGAGCGTATACAAACACTCGGCATCCCGTGGCATGGCCTCGGTTAATTGCATGGCATGTCCCCGGTCAGTTGCATAGCATGTCCTCTTATTATTCAGAACGTATAATAAACGGCTTTAATGTTTTGAGACCAATCCATGCGTCGTTTTTGGCCGCTATTACCGTTGATGGTAATTTGGTTGTTTGCCTTCTGGCAGACACCAACACTCACCGGTGCGCCCAAACCTGACAACATTCCGAAAAGAATTATCAGTCTGGCACCCAGTATTACTGAAACCGTATTTGCGGTCGGTGCCGGCAAGCAATTGGTTGCGGTGACCGACTTTTGTCAGTATCCCAATGAAGCTCAGGATTTACCCAGCATCGGTGGTTATTTGGATCCGTCTTTAAGTCAAATTATCAAACAGCAACCTGATCTGGTGATCATGCTGGATCGCCAGCAAACACTTAATAAACAATTGCAGCAATTGGGCATTGTCACCCTGCTGATTGATAACGCACGCCTGGATGGTATTGTGGCTAGTATTTTACAAATCGGCGCAGCCAGCGGTCATCAGCAACAAGCGCAACAGTTACATGACCAGTTGCAACAGCAAATCCGCACCGTCAAACAACAGGTAGCCGACAAACCCCGCAAAGATACATTGCTAGCTATCGCCCACTTTATCAATAGCGAGCAATTGGATCTGGTTTATATTGCCGGCCAACAGGATTTTTATAATGATATTCTGCAACTTGCCGGTGGACGTAATGTGTATCAGGATAAGCGTCTGAAAGTGCCAGCGGTGTCTATGGAAGGCTTATTGCGAATGAATCCCGAGGTAATCATCGATATTTTCCCCGATGCCAGCGCGCATCCGGCTGACTTACAGAAAGTCCGTCAGCAGTGGCAACAATTAACAGCTATCAGAGCCATTAAGCAGCAACAGCTTTATTTTATAGAAGCTGACTATGCCACCGTGCCAGGCCCCAGAATCATCCGGTTACTGACCGATATTGCCAAGCTGTTGCACCCTGAAATCAAAGTGTCAGCCGATGCTTCTTAACATTGAAAACTTGCAGGTTGATGTTGATAAGCGTTGTTTACTCAGCAATATCAATTTCTCGGTACAGGCCGGCGAACATCTGTGTATTACCGGGCCCAATGGGGCCGGCAAAAGCACGCTGCTGCGCACATTAAATGCCATGATGCCGCTGTCACAAGGTAAAATTTATCTGCAAAAACAGCCTTTGCAGCGTTATTCAAAAAAACATATTGCCCGACAAATAAGCTATGTACCGCAAAACAGTGGCAGGGCTTTACCCTTTGTTGTTGAAGATTTTTTACACATGGCCCGTTATCCGCATTTGCATTGGCTGGGTAGTTGGCAACAGCGCGATCAAACAGCTTTAGAAAGCGCGCTGGATATCACTGGTTCCCAACTGTTTCGACACCGGCAAATGTCGACGTTAAGTGGCGGCGAATGCCAAAAGGTCATGATTGCCGCCGCACTCGCCCAAGATACGCCCATTATTTTGCTGGATGAACCCACCAGTTTTCTGGATCCGCATCATCAGGCCGAAGTACAACAGTTGATTAAAAACCTGCATCGACAGCATGGCAAAACCATTATTGAAGTAACCCACGATATTAACCATGCCGGTC
>DASSWO010000145.1:0-3932 GCA_035704795.1 Methylophaga sp.
GGCAAACTTAAAGCCTTTAAATTAATGAAGCTTGCCGGTGCATACTGGCGCGGTAAATCCGAAAACGAAATGCTACAACGCATTTACGGCACGGCCTGGTCTGATAAAAAAGCCCTGAAAGCCTATTTACATCGTCTTGAAGAAGCTGAAAAACGTGATCATCGCAAGTTGGCTAAAAGCTTAGACCTGTTTCATATGCAGGATGAAGCTGCCGGTATGATTTTCTGGCATGATAACGGTTGGCGGATTTTCCGTGAAGTCGAAAATCATATCCGTAACGTCATGCGCGACAATGGCTATCAGGAAGTTAAAACGCCACAAGTCGTCGATCGCAGCCTGTGGGAAAAATCCGGTCATTGGGACAAATTCGGTGACATGATTTTCACCACCCACTCGGAAAACCGTGACTATGCGGTGAAACCGATGAACTGCCCGTGTCATATCCAGATTTATAATCAGGGCTTGAAAAGCTACCGCGACTTACCACTGCGCATGGCGGAGTTCGGTTCTTGTCATCGCAACGAGCCGTCTGGCACCTTGCACGGTCTGATGCGTTTGCGCAATTTCACCCAGGATGATGCGCATATCTTCTGTACCGAAGATCAAATTCAGTCGGAAGTCTCAACTTTTATCGATTTGCTGTTTGACGTTTATAAGGACTTCGGTTTTAACGAGGTCATCGTTAAATTATCGACCCGTCCGGAAAACCGCGTAGGCAGTAATGCAGTCTGGGATAAAGCCGAAGTTGCGCTGGAACAGGCATTAAATACCAAAGGTCTGGATTGGGATTTGCAGCCGGGTGAGGGCGCGTTCTATGGACCGAAGATTGAATTCTCGCTGAAGGATTGTCTGGGCCGGGTCTGGCAGTGTGGCACGATTCAGGTCGATTTCTCTATGCCGGGCCGACTGGATGCAACTTATGTCGCTGATGACGGTAGCAAGCAAGTACCGGTTATGTTGCATCGGGCCATCCTCGGATCACTTGAACGTTTTATCGGCATTTTGATTGAAGAGTATGCGGGCGCTTTCCCAACCTGGCTGTCACCACGCCAGGTAATTGTCATGGGAATCACTGATAAACAATCAGATTACGCACAACAAATTGCCCGGCAATTGCAGGATCAAGGATTTAGAGCCGATACAGACTTGAGAAATGAGAAGATTGGCTTTAAAATACGTGAGCACACATTGCGTCGCGTCCCGTATTTAATTGTTGTCGGCGAACGCGAAGCACAAGACAATGCCGTGGCAGTACGTACCCGCAAGGGCGAAGATTTAGGCGCAATGCCGCTTGATAGCTTCGTTTCATTGCTGAAAAAGGACGTTGCTGGCCGCGGTCGAATTATTTTAGAGGATTAAAAACATCGCTACAGATCAGAAACGGCTGAACCAAGAAATTACAGCCAGAGAAGTACGTGTTACCGGCGCAGACGGCGATCAACTCGGTATTTTGCCTTTGGCAAAAGCCCTGGAGTTAGCTGAAGAGGCCGAATTGGATTTGGTGGAAATCGCCCCACAGGCGGAGCCACCGGTTTGTCGTATAATGGATTACGGCAAGTTTGTATTTGAGGCTAATAAACAAAAAGCCATTGCTAAGAAAAAGCAAAAACAAATTCAAGTGAAGGAAATAAAATTCCGACCAGGGACGGAAGAAGGAGACTACCAGGTAAAACTACGCAACCTGACCCGTTTCCTAGAAGAAGGCAATAAAACCAAAGTTAGTCTGCGTTTTCGTGGACGTGAGATGGCGCATCAGGATTTAGGTCTGAAGTTACTTGAAAGAGTCGCTGAAGATTTACAAGACCTGTCATCCATCGAACAGCGTCCTAAAAAAGAAGGCCGGCAAATGATTATGGTTTTGGCGCCCAGTAATAAAAAATAACTATTAATTAACAATGCGGAGTTCCAAATGCCCAAATTGAAAAACCATAGCGGTGCAGCGAAGCGTTTTAAACGCACCGGCAGCGGCAAGTTTAAACGCGCACAAGCGTTTACCAGCCATATCCTCACCAAGAAAAGCACTAAGCGGAAGCGTCAACTGCTCTCCACGCTTACAGTCTGTAAAGCAGACCATATTTCAGTCCGCAAGATGTTGCCTAACCTGTAACCGAGGAGATTTCCGATGCCAAGAGTAAAACGCGGTGTAACCGCACGCGCACGCCATAAAAAAGTCATTGCCCAGGCCAAAGGTTATTACGGCCGTCGCAAGAATGTTTATCGTGTAGCTGTCCAGGCAGTTACCAAAGCCGGTCAATATGCTTACCGTGACCGTCGCCAGAAAAAACGTGTGTTCCGTACATTGTGGATTGCACGTATCAATGCTGCTGCCCGTGAATGCGGACTGTCATACAGCCGTCTGATTGATGGCCTGAAAAAAGCAGCGATTGAAATTGATCGTAAAGTACTGGCTGATATTGCCGTTCACGATAGCGCGGCTTTTGCCACTATCGCTGAAAAGGCTAAAGCGGCATTAGCTCAGTAATGTCGATTCGCGCGTAGCGAATCACATGATAAGTACACTGAAAAGGGCCGTTTGTTCGGCCCTTTTTTGTTTCTGATGGATCCTCAGGTGGGGGAATTATGGCTGAACTGTCATCACAGTTACAGGCTTTGCAAACAATCGTTGAACGTGCCCGGCAAGCCATTGCCGAAGCTGACAACGTCCGGCAACTGGACGATTTGCGAGTCGCTTTTCTTGGCAAAAAAGGCGAGATTACCGCCTATTTAAAAGCACTGGGTAATGTTAGTGCTGATGAGCGGCCGTTAATTGGTAAAGAAGTTAATATTGCCAAGCAAGAGGTTGCTGCATTAATTGATAAACGCAATAAAGTGCTTAGCGAAGCGGCATTAAATGCAGCATTGGCTGCTGAAACGATTGATGTTAGTTTGCCTGGCCGCCATAGTGAAGTCGGCGGTTTACATCCGGTAACCCGAACATTACAACGTATTGAACGGTATTTTCGGCAAATCGGTTTTCAAGTCGCTGAAGGCCCGGAAATTGAAGACGGCGATCATAATTTCACCGCGCTGAATATTCCGGAAACGCATCCAGCACGGGCGATGCACGATACCTTCTATTTTGATGCCGATTTATTACTGCGTACCCATACTTCGCCGGTACAAATCCGGGTGATGGAAAATGAAGCACCGCCGCTACGTGTTATTGCACCCGGCCGTGTTTATCGCTGTGATTCAGATTTAACCCATACGCCGATGTTTCATCAGGTCGAAGGTTTGATGGTCGATGAAAATGTCAGTTTTACTGATCTCAAAGGTATTTTGGCGGACTTTTTACAGGCATTTTTTGAAAAGCCATTGAATGTCCGTTTCCGGCCATCGTATTTTCCGTTTACCGAACCGTCAGCCGAAGCCGATATTGAATGTGTCATGTGTGACGGTAAAGGCTGCCGTGTATGTAGTCATACCGGTTGGCTGGAAGTGCTGGGTTGCGGCATGGTGCATCCGAAAGTATTTGAACACGTTAATATCGACAGCGAAAAATATCTGGGACTGGCCTTTGGTATGGGCGTCGAACGTTTAGCGATGTTGCGTTATGGCGTTAATGATCTGCGCTTATTCTTTGAAAATGACCTGCGTTTTCTGCGCCAGTTTAAATAAGTGGATGGCTGATAATGAAGTTTAGTGAAAAGTGGTTACGCGAATGGGTCAATCCAGCTATTGATACCGAAACGCTGGTCGCCAAATTAACCCAGGCGGGTTTGGAAGTGGATGCCGTGACACCGGTTGCCGGTGATTTTCAGGGTGTGTTGGTTGGTGAAGTTAAATCAGTTAAAGCCCATCCGGATGCTGATAAATTGCGGATTTGTGAAGTCGATGTAGCCACCGGGGAATTGCTGAATATTGTATGCGGCGCCGCCAATGTCCGTGAAGGGCTGAAAATACCGGTTGCTGTCATTGGTGCTGTATTGCCG
>DASSWO010000183.1:0-8673 GCA_035704795.1 Methylophaga sp.
GCGCACTGCCCATCCACCAAATTAACAGTGTTTGCCACCACTGTGTTTGCAGCAATTCAATAAAATACGACTGTAAACCGATTGAAACTAGCGCCGGTGGTAATGCCGCGACCAGGCCGGCCAACAGGAAAAAACGAACGATTTCATTGTCTGCTTTTAAGGCTGATGGCCAGACAGCAAATTTTTGTAGTAGAAACCGACCGAGCCAGGCATGTAATACCGCCTGAGAACCCAATAACACACATAACCACCAACCGCTTGTATCGAGTGGTGTATAAATCTGCCAGCCAACCAGAAAGTCACCGATAAAAGCCGCGGGTAATAAACGATATCCCCAAATCAGCACTGCCGCCATGGCAATACCTGCTGGCAACCAGACCGGTACGGCATTAGTGGGCATCATAGCCAGCGGCAATAATAACCATGCCGTTAAAAAGTAGGCTACCGCTACCAGGCTATTCAGAAATATGAGACGTTTCCAGTCCACTAAGCCTCCATTGCTTTCCAGCGATTTTAGCGACTTTTAGTATTAAAAGGTACGCCAGTAAACTAACGATAACCATAGGCTTCACATAAACTTTACCGTGTCATGTCATTCTATTAACCAACTGAGATTACAAGGATGCATTATGGCTACCTATCTGCTGACCGGCGGTACCGGTTTAATTGGTCGCGCCATAAGTGAAAAGCTGCTTGGCAAAGGTCATCAAGTTATTATCCTCAGCCGGGATATCGACAAAGTTGGCCGGTTATTCAGTAATAAAGTCACAGCAATAGATGATTTACAGCAGATTTCTGCTGCGCAGCAAATCGATATCGTCATCAATCTGGCCGGTGCGCCAATCGCTGATAAACGCTGGTCTGAAAAACAAAAACGCATTCTGCGCGACAGTCGCATTGGTCTGACTAAGCAACTGGTCGACTGGTTTCATCAACGCTCGCAAAAGCCAAACGCATTAATTAGTGGCTCGGCAGTGGGTTGGTATGGCGATCAGCAAGCGGATATTGTCACTGAGCACAGTGATTATCATGATGATTTTGCGCACCAACTTTGTGAAGATTGGGAGCAGGCAGCGCTGGCAGCCAACAAACAAAATATCCGGGTCGCCATTGTTCGCACCGGTCTGGTAGTTTCTGCCGATGGCGGTTTTTTAAGTAAAATGCTGTTGCCGTTTAAACTGGGTCTTGGTGGGCCCATCGCTGATGGCCAACAATATATGCCCTGGATCCATCTCGACGATATCAGCAATTTATTTTTATTTCTGGCTGAGCATGATAGCGCCAATGGCGTATTTAACGGGACGGCGCCCAATCCGGTGACGAATAGTGAATTTACTAAGACGTTGGCTTCAGTGCTGAATCGACCTGCCATTTTTCGGGTACCAGCATGCGTGTTAAAAACAGCATTAGGTGAGATGGCCACATTGCTGTTAGGGGGACAACGGGCTATTCCCGAAAAAGCGCGCGCTGCGGGCTTTGACTTCAAATATACTGCACTGCGGCCGGCTCTTGAAGCGGTACAGGCAAAAAATTAATACGGAAAAAATATGACCAAGCGTGCAATTTTACTGGCTAATTTGGGCTCACCGGATAAGCCGGATACGCCCTCTGTTCGACGGTATCTTAATCAATTTTTGATGGATCGTTATGTCATTCAGGTGCCCTGGCTACTGCGTCGCATGATCGTCGGTTTGTTTGTGTTGCCGTTTCGTCCCAAGGACTCTGCAAAAGCCTATCGAAGTGTGTGGTTACCAAACGGCTCACCGTTAATCGTGTTGTCTGAACAACTGCAACACGCTTTGCAAGCCAAAGTCGATATGCCGGTGCACTTAGCAATGCGCTACGGGAACCCAAGTATTGAATCAGCGCTGCTGAAAATTGCTGCCGACCCCACGATTACCGAAGTGCTGTATATGCCAATGTATCCACATTTTGCCGATAGTACGGTCACGACATCGATTGTTGAAGCTGAGCGGGTTATTGCTAAACACAAACTGACTTTTAAATTGAAAGTGTTGCCACCGTTTTACCAGGATCAGCAATACATCGAGGCGCTATACCAACAAACCCATGAACATTTGCAGATGGATTATGACCATCTGGTATTTAGTTATCACGGTTTGCCGGAATCACATATCACCAAACGTGATCCCTCAGGCAAACATTGTCTGGAGCGGGCTGATTGCTGTATGCAGCCCCACCCGGCCCATGCTACTTGTTACCGACATCAGGTGATGATGACCACCAAAGCGTTTACTGAACGCGCGGGATTACCTGCTGAAAAATATTCGGTGGCATTTCAGTCACGATTGGGCCGACAAGTCTGGCTGGGGCCAAATACTGAAGATGTGCTGATTGAACTAGCCGGTAAAGGCGTCAAGAAAGTACTGGTGATGTGCCCGGCATTTGTGACCGATTGCCTCGAAACGCTGGAAGAGATTGCTATTCGCGGCGAAGAGGTCTTTATCGAAGCCGGTGGCGAGTCTTTGACACTCGTGCCTTGTCTGAATGCACATCCGGCCTGGGTCGACGTACTGGCCGACTGGGCACAAAACCGCTGATTTAAACTCGGCCAATCAACGGCTGACGGACCACTGCACTGGTATATTCACCACCCGGGCCATAGGCACTGACTTCCGGATCCCGGCCACGCAAAATGCTCAGCGCGCGTTGCAGATACTGGCGATTAACGTTAACGATGCCGCCATTAATTTGATTGTGTTCCCGGCAGCGTGCGGCTTGCAGCTTTAATTGATTAAGTAGTTTATTCAACGCCAGGCCTTCAGCATCCGTTTGATTAACAATAAATGCCTGTATGCCTTGCTTGCCGGATGGGAATCCAGCTGTTTTTAGTATTAATTCACGCTGACGGCCAAGCTGTTCGAGCTGCTTGATGAGGGGATGTTTGGCACGGATACATTGATCCAGTTCGGCACTATCACCTTGTGTTAAAGCGTTACGTTCGATTTCCATAATATTGGCCAGTTGTTGGGCCATTTGCAGCTCCGCCTGTAAGGTGGAACGTAGTTGTTGTGCCTGGGTCATCGACATGACAATGTCCTGCTTAGAATTGACCCTCAAAATCAATCATATTCTGTGCCAGTTTTTGCGAATCGACCTGATAATCGCCATTTTCGATAGCGGCACGCAGATCAGCGATACGCTGTTTATCAACGTCAGGCATGCCGGCGACCATTTCACGCAGCGCTTGCAGCTGATTTGCATCATCCGTCAGGCTGAATTTATCAGACGCGGGCGCTGCATCAGTGCTGGTTTTGCTGGTACTGTTTTTATCATTCACCGAATTGCTGCGCGGGTTGTTAACGGTACCGGGCAAATTGGTTTTGATATTGTTAATTTCTGACATTTCTGTCTCCAAATAAGCTTATACAATATTATCGGCAAAGCCTTGGCAAACTTGAATATATTTATGCTTACATTGTTTTAATGCGTACTAAACCCGCTGCATCGACAACGCCTTCGACAATTCTTTCCGAGCTAATGTTTTTAACTTTGACCCGCTGACCGAGGCCTGCATTGGCCATCGCTTCACCGCGTACACGCACTTCCATGTTGCCAACGGCAGCAACCAGAGTAATTAAATCGCCACGATGTACCAATATTTGTGATTTAAATTGACTGGCTTCAAGAACACTGCCCATCGGTAGCGGCGATTTTAACTGTTGTCCAATTAAGGCGGTGGCATCAGTCACAAAACCCTTTCGTTCACTGACAATATCGCGGGGCGCCAATTTTATGTCATTTGCAGTCAAAATATGATCTGCTGATAAGGGGCGTTTGGTCACCACCACATCCTGCATAACTTTGATCTGCGCTGGAACATATACGGTCCAATTGACCGGTGCATGACAGCGTACACCTACCGTTAGCTGGCCTGAACGCAACTCATCATGATTGGAAAAAGTATCCAGCGGGCTCTGACAGGCTTGTAAACGTAAGCGTGTATCCAACGAACTGATACTGACCTGAGGATTGTTAAATCGTGCTCGTGCTTCGCTGACCGCATGCAAATAAGCGGCATGTTCTATCTCATGAAGCGCATGTAAAGAAGCTGCTTGCGCCGGCACCGTCAAAAACATGACACTGCTGACAATCGATAATAAAATATAAAAACGAAACATCAGACTCACTCCATTACAACGTACTTTGCGATATTAATTTGCTAGTTTGAATGCAAAAGTCATACCTTAATAATCACTACAGAAAATTTCTGCACCGCCGATAGCCTCTGTAAATAAAAGGAAATCGTATGACCAGTTTGCTTGATGGTGTAAATCAGCGCACCCGGCTTGCCGGACAAAACCGGTTAGAATTGCTGCTATTCCGTTTGGGTGGTCGGCAACGTTATGGCATTAATGTCTTCAAAGTTCGTGAGGCCATTTCCTGTCCGCAACTGACCCGATTCCCTAATGCCCACCCGGTCGTTCGTGGCGCGGCCAAAATCAGAGGCAAAACGATTAGTGTATTTGATTTATCGCAAGGCATTGGTAAACCACCCATAACGGAGCTGGCACAAAGCTTTGTCATTATTACCGAATACAACCGCTCAGTGCAGGGTTTCCTGGTGAGTCAGGTAGATCGGATCGTCAACACCAGCTGGGCGGATATTTTGCCACCGCCTTCCGCCTCCGGCAGTCATCACTACATGACCGCTGTAACCCGCATCGATGAGGAACTGGTACAAATTATTGATGTTGAAAAAGTCATGGCGGAAGTACTGGGCATGGATGATGTGGTATCCGCCGATTTAATCGCGCAATACAGCCGCCACAATGCCAGTCAACAACTGCATGTGCTGGTCGCCGATGACTCAAGTGTCGCCCGTAATCAAATCCAGCGAACGATGGCGCAAATCGGCATAGACTGCACGCTGGTCAATAATGGCAAACAAGCGCTGGATTTATTACAGGAATGGGCCGATCAGGGTATCGATATCAATAAACACATCGCGCTGCTGATTTCAGATATCGAAATGCCAGAAATGGATGGCTACACATTGACCAGTGCTATCAGGCAAATTCCGGCGCTGAACGGTTTAAAGATATTGCTGCACACATCGATGAGTGGCACCTTTAATAATGCGCTGGTCGAAAAAGTAGGCGCCGATAAATTTATTGCTAAATTTGCACCTGATGATCTGGCACTAACCGTGCAAGAAATGCTGATGCCAGAATTAAAAAAGGCGCTCTGAAGCGCCTTTTTGTTCTATCGCGGCAATAATGGACCGCGGCCACTGTTATCCATTGGCATCGGTATCTGTGACTCCCGTTCAGTGACTATATCGGCTTTAGCCCGCATCAAATTGGTCCCGACAAACCCCCCAATCCGGTAAGCCCACTTCGCAAACTGCTTATTGAGCTCCGCAATTTCCTTTTCAACTTCTTCACGGCTTTTCAGCACATCCAGTTCAGCGATTTCTGGTGGCACATTATCGGTTGCCGAATCATCATATTCAGCACGAAAAGTCGCATAGTAGAAACCATCAATAAATGACGTTTCAGAAATGATTTTCAATCCGTCATAAGTCAAAAACTCAGCGGTGACGACTTCTGAATCACCTCGGGTGAACTCGTCAATTGGCGTGACATCTTCCAAACGCAAACGATACAACGAACCGGCAATGTCATAACCCAGTTGCTGGTATTTAAATATCGTTTCTTCGCGATCTTCCGGCGTACCGAACTTGTCTTTTTTGCCGAGGTTAATCAGCGTTGCGGTATCGCCATTTGGCTGAATAATATTGACACGGGCAATCCGTTCGCGGGCAATGTTGATAATTTGACCATCAATCCAGTTCAGCATCAGCGGACTGATTTGCAAATAACCTTCCGCTAACCATGCTTGATCTTCACCACTACGGCGCACATAAGTCTGCCGGGGGCCAGTTCGAATGGTGACATCACGCGTTTTACCCAATACTATTCCGGCAATCTCTTCGTCATCATTAAACATTTTGATTTCAAGCGCCTCACCATCTGTATCTAAGCCAAGCACTGAATGCAACTCGGGATCATCCGTTTTAGCTTCAAGAATTTTGGCATTGGCAATATCGATCAACATCCGTTTAACCAAATCATAATCGGCTGGATAGTTGTAATATTCCTTAACGACCCAATCCTCGCCTTCGCCCCTCAACAGCGTAAAACTGCCATCTTCCCCATCAAGAACCAACTTATTGACTTCACTGAGCTGGTCAAATAATTCGGGGTATAACAAGACAAAGTCATCGGTATTATCATCAGCTTGATAAATGGTCACCAACATCAAAAGCACCATGACCCCTGTCAGGATGGCGAGAATAGTCAGACTGTTTAATTTTTTTAGCATCGGTTGAAACCTGTATCTTGAAAAGACATAAACACAGCGCTCTGCGCTCAGACCTTTAACCGGCCTTTACTGCGCTTGCGAATCCTTAGCCAACCAGTTATCACGGCCAAAATGGCAATCAATATCGGCACTAAACCGATGTTGATAAATTTGACTGTGGTTTCCAGCGCATCAATATCACGGCGAAGATTACCTTTGACTTCACGGAGTTCCAATTCAGTCCGATCCGCCAGCAATCTGGCTTCGTTAATTTCTTTTTGCTGCTCTGCTGTCAGAATGACTTCACCGCTGCCAGTACGCTGAACCTGCATACGTGCAATTTTCTGCTCAGTTTCTTTCAGACGCCGCTCCAGCTCTCTCTCTTTGGCACGGTAACGACGCTCGGCTTCATTCTCAATTTGTTCAACCAGCGTGAAGGGCCTGGAAAAGCCAGTACGCGAACGCACACTGATCAGACCTTCTGTGCCGGTCAGTTCTTCTACTGAATTAAAAATGAAATCAAGATTGTTGGAGGTATTAAAGGCCAGCTCTTCACCATAAAAATCTTGAACCTGAACCCAAAAACGATCATCAAGCATATCGACGTCAGCCACCGCAATGACATCAATCGGCTGCTTGGAAGCATCTAAGTGATCCGGCATTTTCTGAAGTACACCGTTATTATCTGGTGCGCCATCCGGGAACACTGATTTAACATCACCGGTAACTCGCACCGCCAATGGATAGCTAATCGTGCCAGGTTGATATTTGGTCAGCAACGCCACCGGATCGTTACGGAATTGCACCACGCGCTTATCAACCAGCATCGCTTCTTCGCTCGAACTGATAAGTGGCGTAAATTCGGTGGTTGCACCTTCCAGCTGTCTGAAATGACCGGCGGTCGCCATGTTAATGCGCCGTAACCTTTCGGTAATCAGCTGGTCGTCATTGAAATTACTCTCATCTAACCCTAGCCAGAGAACATAATCGATTGGCTCACCATTGCCGAAATCAACTTTGCGTGCTGCTTTACGATCAGCCACCACATCTTTGCTATCCCGTTCAAAGCCCCAGGCTGTAAACAATTCAGGCATATTGGAGCTACGCACAGCGGTCAATGCCGCCATCGGATTATCAGGATCTTTTTCCGGTACATCGACTTCAGCATACGGATCAACAAAACTAATCAGCTTACCGCCGGCCAACACATACTGTTCAATAGCATACAGCGTTGCCTGATTAAGATCTTTTGGATGCACTACCATCAACACATCAATTGATGATGGTATACGACGAATATCAGCTGGCAAAGTTGCCACATCAAACATCATTCGCAGTTGCTTCATGATTGGCCAGGGCTTGTTACCCTCGTCACTTTGCAATTCGCCTTTTAGCGGATCATATTCCTCACCGTCAATCGGAAGAGAGCTTAAAACGCCGAGATTTTTACGTTCGGCATCTGACAACAGATAAACCAGCCGAGTCAGATCATATTCCAGTGTGTCTTCTTTTTCTGGCTGGAAGAATTTAATCAATTCCACGCCATCCAGTTGGTTAGTCCCGGCCAAACCAAAATACAATGGGTCTTCTTCGCCTTCAATTGGAATTGACTGCAAACCATATTGTTCGGCGCGATGCTCCTGATCTGAATACGGCTTAGGGTTAATAATTTTCAGTTTGATAAGGCCGCCGGAAGCACGCTCATACTCTTGCAACAGCTCTTGTACCCGCTGCGCGTAACTTTTCAGTGACGGCAAAGCCTGCGCAACCTGTTCTGAATAATACAAACGCAGCGTCAACGGCTCTTTTAATTGCGACAGAATATTTAACGTACCCTCTGATAGCGTATATAGATTGTTCTGGGTCAAATCCACGCGGGCTGAGCGCAGATTACCGTTTACCACAATAATGAATGACACAAACAGGATAATAGCGAGGATTAGTCCTGTTGTTGATAGCAGTTGTTTATTCATCTAGCTTGCTACTCCTAGTCGGCCTTACGGGTATAAACGACCAACGCATTGGCAAACAGCCAAATGGTGATCAGTGCCGCAAAATACAGCATGTCGCGCATATCGATAACGCCTTTGGAAATGGCATCATAATGCGTCAGAAAACTGAACGAACTGATGGCATTGACCAGCGTTGCGGGTGCCCAGCTACTGAAGAAATCCAACACAATCCCATAACCTGCCAGCACAAAAATCAAACTGACAATCAGGCTGATTACAAAGGCAATAACCTGATTTTTGGTGGTCGCAGAAATGCACGAGCCAATCGCCAAAAAGCCACCCGCCATTAACAGACTGCCCAAAAAGCCGGTGAAAATAACGCCGTTATCGGGAT
>DASSWO010000211.1:0-10013 GCA_035704795.1 Methylophaga sp.
GGCAATGCTGTGACTATTGCGGGCCGCTCGATACCGGGCAGTGTTTTTAAAACAAAGCGCGCAGTCGCCATTAAGGCACCGGTATTACCGGCGCTCACACAAGCTGCTGCATGGCCTTCTTTAACCAAATTAATGGCAACCCGCATCGAAGAATCTTTTTTGCTGCGTAGAGCGGTCTGCGGAGATTCATCCATGGCCACTATTTGTGAGGCGTGATGAATATGCAGTCGGGCTTTATCAACAGGATTTTGCTGCGCTAGTGCAGCTTGCAAAGTGGTTTCATCACCCACCAATATCAGCTCTACATCGTGATGCTTTTGCAGGGCTGATATGGCAGCGGGGATCACGACCTGAGGTCCGTGATCCCCGCCCATTGCATCAATAGCAATTTTAAGCGTCAATGAACTACGCCTTATTCACTCTTTTCGGCAATGACCTTACGACCACGGTAAAAACCGTCTGCGGTCACATGGTGACGGCGATGTAACTCACCTGAAGTGCTATCAGTTGACAACGTTGTTGCGGTCAACGCATCGTGTGAACGACGCATACCGCGACGTGATTGACTCTTTTTACTCTTTTGAACAGCCATGGGTGTAACTCCTAAACCTGAATCTAAATAAACTTACTTCTTTGCTTTCAATGCAGCTAAAACTGCAAAGGGTGAAGCCGGTTTATCGGCTCCGCTTTCTGGTTCACCGGCTTGCCAGACATCTTCAGGCAAACAGGCATAATCATGTTTCGGCACGATCGGCAGTGCCAGTATCAACTCATCTTCCACCATCAATGCCGGATCAACTTGCTTAGCATCGTCAATGATCCATGGTTCATATTGATCCGCCAGGCCTTCAACTTTGCGTTCATGGCGAATAATCCCCAATAGCGCTTTAATATCCATTTGCAGGGTTAACGGTGACATACAACGTTCACAAATCAATTGTATGCTCACTTGAAACTGACCTCGCATAAATGGCAGACCGGTTTCATCAATATCAAAAAGCATATCCACGTCGACCATACCATCATCATTAACCAATAAATCTGCCAAACGGCGCATTGATGACAATGGGATCTGTCCGGTTAAACGTATGCCGTTATGGGCAAAACGAAACGGATCAATCTCTCTGGGCAATTGCTGGTGCATAATCGACGGGATTATATAAGAATTCGCTATAAACAGCAAAGTAAAAGCCGCTTAAAATCGCCGCCCTACTTTGCTGGTCAGAAGTTATTGGTTTTTCGGATCATGCATCATTGTGTAATTCAATGATGGCATTACCTTCATCACTATTATGTTTGGAGACATCATTACGCAAAGCATCAATGTAATACAGGTAATCCGCATCAATATCGCCAGTAATGTATTCACCATCAAAACACGATGTATCAAAGCGCTCGACGGCGCTCTTCTTGTTAATAGCGGATACTAAATCAGCCAAATCCTGATAAATCAGTTTATCAACGCCCAATTCGCTGGCGATTGCCTCAACATCACGGTTATGGGCAACAAATTCGTTAGGTGACGGCATATCAATACCGTAGACATTCGGAAATCTAACCGGCGGTGCTGCAGAGGCCAAATAGACTTTCTTGGCACCGGCATCACGCGCCATTTGCACGATTTGCTGCGACGTGGTGCCGCGCACAATCGAATCATCGACCAGCAAAACATTCTTGCCGCGAAACTCCAGATCAATCGGGTTTAATTTCTGACGAACTGATTTTTTACGCTGGGTTTGTCCAGGCATAATAAAGGTACGGCCGATATAGCGATTTTTAATAAAACCTTCGCGATAAATGACGCCTAAATCATACGATAACTGTAAAGCAGCGCTGCGGCTGGTATCGGGGATAGGAATAACAACATCGATATCGTGATCGGGCCATTCGCGGAGAATTTTCTCGGCCAGTTTGGTACCCATACGCATCCGGCTTTTATGAACGGAAATACCATCCATCATCGAGTCCGGACGAGCGAAATAAACATATTCGAAAATACATGGTGACATAACCGGTTTTTCAGCACATTGCTGGCTATGAAACTGGCCATTCATATCGATAAAGATGCATTCACCCGGCGCAATATCACGCATTAACTCATAATCCAGAGTATCAATAGCGACACTTTCTGAGGCGAACATATACTCTTTACCATTGGCAGTATCGCGTTCGCCAATAACCGCTGGGCGAATACCATACGGATCGCGAAATGCCAGCATGCCCACACCAGCAATCATCGCAACAGCAGCATAAGCACCTTTACAACGTTTGTGTACTTGACGAACCGCGTTAAAAATATCCTCCGGTTGTGGTTTCAGCTTGCCTGCGGTTTGTAACTCGTGGGCTAAAATATTCAGCAGCACTTCAGAATCAGATTCGGTATTTAAATGCCGACGGTCACTCTTGAAGAGCTCATCTTTGAGTAGTTTAGTATTGGTCAGATTACCGTTATGCGCCAAGGCAATACCATAAGGCGAATTGACATAAAACGGTTGTGACTCTGCTGAGGTTGAACACCCCGCCGTCGGATAACGAATATGGCCAATACCCATATTGCCTTTCAGACGAATCATGTGCCGGGTATGGAATACATCTTTCACCAAGCCATTGTCTTTACGCAGACAAAACCGACCTTCTTCATCACAAGTCACAATGCCAGCAGCATCCTGTCCACGATGCTGCTGTACCGTCAGACCATCATAAAGCGCTTGATTGACTTCTGAATGAGCCACGATACCAATAATTCCACACATAAGTCAGTCCTGCCAGGATGAATTGAAGTTAATATGAGTAGCGATATCTTCCGGCAATAAACTCACTACCCACATTGCCAGTTGTTCAAAATGTTCAATCATTAAGGAGTTTTGCCACCAGGCATCCGATGGCATCGGCGTGAGCCCGGCAACCAGCACAAGTAAAGTCACAATCGCTGCACCACGCAATAAACCAAAGATGACGCCCAGCGCCCGATCGGTACCCGTTAAACCCGTTTTTTCGACTAATTGTGAAATCAGATGGTTAACCAGTGCGCCCAATATCAGCGTCACTACAAACAATATAAAAAAGGCAGCAAACAAACGTATTGATGGTGTGTCGACATAAGGCACCAATAAACTTGCCAAATGCGCATGAAACATCAACGCAACCCAAAAGGCCAAAATCCAGCTTAGCAACGACAGTACTTCCCGGATAAAGCCGCGGACAATACTGATAGTTGCGGACAACAAGATGATGCCGATGATAAGCAAATCAACCCAGTTCATATGTTCTCTGCCCTACGATGCTGGCTAAACATCATATTTTAGCAGATAGCATCCTGCGCGCCCATGAGCTTTGCGTGTTTGTGATGCAGTTAAAAAAAGTGCTTTCAGCTTTATTGTTTGGAGACCTGAGTTTTAATGTTAAGTTGTTTTTCAATGCGAGCAGCAACGTCATCTGCTTGTGTCCGACTCGTCATTTCTGGCAGGCGAACCCGATAAATCAGGCCAATATCTGTTTGGCTGTTTTCGATATAGGGTTTATATCCCAGTTTTTCTGCATCAGCTTTTAATGACTGAGCGTTACTCTGTACCGAAAAACTACCCAATTGAATCAGCCAACGTTCGCCGGTAATGGTTGTCCCAGCGTTAGGTTCGGGCACCACCGTAGGCTTATTAGTTTCAGTGGCAGCGGCTTCAGGGGCAATCATTTCAGCGGGTGCTGACGGACTTGTCGCCGGCTGCGTCTGTGGCGTTTCGACACTGGCCGCAGGTTGATCAGTTGTTGCATCAACTGCAGGTGATTCAGTAGGTTGTTTTGCAGGTTCAGGTTCCATAGTTTCAGTAACATTACCGGCAATAACGACATCTTCAGCAATGATTGTTTGTTGTGAATCTGCATCCACCATTGCTTCAGCAGTATTTTGAACAGATTCGGCCCCGTCTCCATCAATTGGTTCAATAACTGATGAAAACTCAATAGGCTCAGGCAATACCAGGTTTTTCTCAGTTTGATGCTGGCCGACTTTACTTAACACCACATAAGCCAAGACGGCAACCAGTAATACCAGTAATCCTGCACCAATCAGACGTTGTTGTTGAATCGGGGTCATGGTTATCTCCCTGCTATGCCATTAATGCCGGTTTTGTGTATTTACTTCATGAAAACCAGGCTTGTCATTGGTCATGACTGCCGGGGATGGCTCAGGTTCCGGCCGTGCGGTCGGCATTGCCTGTAATGCCACTTCCAGTACTTCATTAATCCACTGTACTGGAATTATAGTTAACCCTTTTTTGACATTTTCCGGAATTTCCCGCAAATCCTTAACATTGTCTTTGGGAATCAACACGGTATCAATGCCACCACGATGTGCAGCCAGCAGTTTTTCTTTTAAACCACCAATTGCCAGCACTTCACCACGCAGCGTAATTTCACCGGTCATTGCCACGTTGGCTTTCACTGGGATCGCGGTAATCGCTGATAATAAAGCTGTACACATACCAATACCAGCACTTGGGCCGTCTTTTGGTGTTGCGCCCTCTGGCACGTGAATATGTAAATCATGGGTTTGCATAAAGTCATCGGCAATGCCCCAATCTGCAGCGCGTGAACGCACTACGGTGGTGGCTGCCTGAATAGATTCCTGCATAACATCACCGAGTTTACCGGTATAACTGGCTTTGCCTTTACCCGGCATCACCGCGGACTCGATAGTCAGTAATTCACCACCCACTTCAGTCCAGGCAAGTCCGGTCACCTGGCCGATGCGATCATTTTCATCAGCAATACCATATTGGTAATGATAAACACCGAGGTAATCTTCAAGATTATCTTTGGTAACAATCACTTTTTCTTCAGGTGCATCTTTGAGAATTTGTTTGACTAATTTGCGGCAAATCTTTGAGATTTCCCGTTGCAAGTTACGGACACCCGCTTCACGTGTATAACGCCGAATAATTTCCATAATGGCGTCACTGGTGATTTCCACCTCTTTAGCTTTTAAACCATTATCTTTAATGGCTTTGGGCAGAAGATATTGCAACGCGATATTGAGTTTCTCATCTTCTGTGTAACCCGCCAGTCGAATAATTTCCATCCGGTCGCGCAGTGCATCCGGAATATTAAGCGTGTTTGCGGTGCATACGAACATGACATCAGACAAATCATATTCAACTTCTAAATAATGATCGGCAAATGTTGAGTTTTGTTCTGGGTCTAAAACTTCCAGCAGAGCCGATGCCGGGTCACCACGAAAATCCTGCGCCATTTTGTCGATCTCATCGAGCAAAAACAGCGGGTTTTTTACTTCTGTTTTAGAAATATTCTGAATCACTTTACCGGGCATAGAACCGATGTAGGTCCGACGATGGCCGCGAATTTCTGCTTCATCACGGACGCCGCCCAATGCCATACGGGTAAATTTACGGTTTGTGGCGCGCGCGATTGATTGGGCGATTGACGTTTTACCAACGCCCGGCGGCCCCACCAGACATAAAATCGGACCTTTGAGTTTTTTGACACGTTTTTGCACGGCAAGGTATTCAAGAATCCGGTCTTTTACTTTTTCGAGGCCGTAATGATCCTCGTCCAGTACGGTTTGGGCACGATCCAGGTCCAGCATTACCCGTGAACGTTTTTTCCACGGCACTTCCAGTAAAGATTCGATGTAGTTACGCACGACCGTCGCTTCAGCCGACATCGGCGACATCATTCTCAGTTTTTTCAGCTCTGACTCGGCTTTATTTTTGGCTTCAGCAGGCATGCCGGCTTCAGCAATTTTATCTGCTAAATCATCGACTTCATTTCCGTTATCATCCAGTTCGCCCAGCTCTTTCTGAACGGCTTTGAGCTGCTCATTCAAATAGTATTCGCGCTGGCTTTTCTCCATCTGTTTTTTGACGCGACTGCGAATACGCTTTTCAATTTGCTGAATATCAATTTCTGATTCCAGATAGGCCATCAGCTTTTCGATGCGATCTTTGACATCTGCCATTTCTAACAGCTGTTGTTTATCTTCCAGCTTCAGCGTCATGTGCGCGGCAACGGTATCCGCCATACGCGCAACATCTTCAATGCTCGATAATGAGGCGATAACTTCGGGCGGGATTTTTTTATTGAGTTTGACGTATTGCTCAAATTGGCCCAGCAAGGTGCGCATTAGCACATCAGCTTCACGTTGCTCCGGATGTTCATCCTGAATTAACACAACTTCAGCTTCGAAGAAATCATTGCTGTTATCAAACAAGGCAACACGGGCACGTTGCGTACCTTCGACCAAGACCTTAACGGTACCATCAGGGAGTTTCAGTAACTGCAGAATATTAGCCAGCGTACCGGTTTCGTAAAGATTATCGGTGCTCGGCGCATCTTCGCCAGAGTCTTTTTGGGCAACCAACAAAATTTGCTGATTTTCATCAGTGGCCGCTTCCAGTGCTTTGATCGATTTTTCACGACCCACAAACAACGGAATAACCATGTGCGGGTAAACCACCACATCACGCAATGGCAATACGGGCACTTTACTTAAAGCATCCTTGGTAACAGCGGTTTTTGATTCATTTTCCATCAAGCGGACCTCGTTAACATGCTGAAAAAGCATGCGTGATTACAATTGCTGGTTATATGGGGACAGCCATGCAGAAATCAAGCAATCAGTTAAACTGATTGCCTGATACTGCAGCTTTAAAGAACGCGGCGGTTATTTTTCGCCGGCAGCGAGATCCTTGCTTTGATCCTGATAAATTAGAATTGGCGCGTTTTCGCCATTGATAACGCTTTCATCGATAACGACTTTACTGACATTGTCGAGTGATGGCAGATCAAACATCGTATCCAACAGGACATTTTCAATAATTGAGCGCAGTCCGCGAGCACCGGTTTTACGCTCCATTGCCTTACGGGCAATTGCGCGCAGCGCATCATCGCGAAATTCCAGCTCAGAATCTTCTAAGTCAAACAGTTTTTGATATTGCTTAGTCAGGGCATTTTTCGGTTCAGTCAGAATTTGCACCAGCGCCGCTTCGTCAAGCTCGTTGAGTGTTGCGACCACTGGCAAACGGCCGACAAACTCAGGAATCAAACCATATTGAATTAAGTCTTCGGGCTCAACGGCTTGCAATGCTTCACCAAAACTTTTCTGGGTTTCAACACTTTTTACTTCCGCTGAAAAACCGATGCCACCTTTATGTGTACGGTTACGAATCACTTTATCAAGACCTGCGAAAGCACCGCCACAGATAAACAATATCTTGCTGGTATCTACCTGCAAAAATTCCTGTTGTGGATGTTTACGGCCACCTTGCGGTGGAACCGACGCAATCGTGCCTTCGATAAGTTTCAACAGGGCTTGTTGCACGCCTTCACCGGAAACATCGCGGGTGATAGAAGGGTTGTCAGACTTTTTCGAGATCTTGTCGATTTCATCAATATAAACAATGCCGGTTTCCGCTTTTTCGACATCGTATTCACATTTTTGCAATAACTTCTGAATGATGTTTTCGACGTCTTCACCAACATAACCAGCTTCCGTTAAGGTAGTTGCATCAGCCATCGTAAACGGTACGTTTAACTGGCGGGCCAGCGTTTCTGCTAGCAAGGTTTTACCACTACCGGTCGGTCCAATCAGCAGAATGTTACTTTTTGATAATTCAACATCATCTGTTTTGTGACCATGACGTAGTCGTTTGTAGTGGTTGTATACCGCAACCGACAACACTCGTTTGGCTTTTTCCTGGCCAATAACATAATTATCCAGCGCTTTATTAATTTCATGGGGCGACGGCAATTCGGCTTCAGCCGGATCGACTTTCTGCTCCTGCATTTCTTCGCGGATAATATCGTTGCAAAGTTCGACGCATTCATCACAGACAAACACCGATGGACCGGCAATCAGCTTTTTTACTTCATGCTGACTTTTGCCGCAAAAAGAACAGTACAGTAATTTATCGTCGTTTTTCTTGTCGTCGCTCATTGCACTAGATTCCTACTTTTTGGGTTTTCAGGCTTGTTCGTCTGGACGTTTGGTCAACACCGTATCAATTAGACCATAACTTGCAGCCTGTTCTCCATTCATAAAGTTGTCACGATCGGTGTCTTTTTCAATCTTCTTAATATCCTGACCAGTGTGATGCGACATAATTCGATTTAACCGGTCACGAATATTGAGAATTTCTTTGGCATGGATGTCAAAATCCGATGCCTGCCCCTGGAATCCGCCCAATGGCTGATGCACCATCATTCGTGAATTAGGTAATGCAAATCGTTTGCCCGCTGCACCCGCAGTCAATAATAGCGCACCCATACTGGCCGCTTGACCAATACATAACGTACTGACATCAGGTTTAATAAATTGCATGGTGTCGTAAATCGCCAGACCTGCAGTGACCGCACCACCCGGAGAATTAATATATAAATGAATGTCTTTATCGGGATTTTCTGATTCCAGAAACAGCATTTGTGCCACCACCAGATTGGCCATATGGTCTTCGACCTGGCCGACCAGAAAAATCACCCGTTCTTTTAACAGTCGTGAATAAATATCATAAGAGCGCTCGCCCCGTGACGTTTGTTCAACGACAATCGGTACTAACGCATTGCTGACGGGGTGGCTTTCACCAGTAAAGATATTGCTCATTAATATTCCTGTCATTAAGCCCAAAAAATAAGCCCGTGCCCAATCTCGTTGAGCACGGGCTTCTTCATGTCATTAAGCGGTAATATTATTTGGCCGCTTCCATCACTTCTTTGAATGAAGAGGTACTCTCAACTACTTTAACATGGTCATAAATCCAATCAACCACGGCATCTTCGACAACCATCATTTGGATTTCTGAGAGTTTGTCCTGATTTGTCATGTAGTAGTTCACAACATCTTCCGGATCTTCATAGCTCGCCGCAATTGCATCAATTGCTTCTTTGACTTTTGCTTCGTCTGGTTTGATGCCATTGTCAGAAATGATTTTGCCAATCAATAAGCTTAGTTTAACGCGTTTTCCAGCGCTGTCTTTGAAAGCATCCAACTCAAACGGCAAACCTTCAACATTAATGCCTTGCTGACGCAGATTGTTTTTGGCTTGCTCCATCAAATAACGAGCTTCACGTTCAACCGGGGCTTCTGGCAAGGCAATGTTATTATTGGCTGCCACCGCGTCCATTGCTGCACGTTTATTTTTTGCTTTCAGCGCAGAGCTCAGCTCACGCTCCATATTGCCACGAACTTCTTTTTTCAGTGCCGCAACGCCCTCTTCAACGCCACACAATTCAGCGAACTCTTTATCGAGTTTTGGCAGTTTTTTCTTAGCAACTTGTTTAACGGTAACCGCGAACTCTGCTGTTTTACCACGCAGGTGTTCGGCACGGTAATCGTCAGGGAAGGTCATAGTAATCGTTGTTTCCTGATCGGCTTTGACACCAACCAATTGCGCTTCGAATTCTGGCAACATACTGCCATTTCCGATAACAACTAAAACATCTTTGCCTTTTCCGCCCTGGAACTCTTCGCCGTCAATGCGGCCAACAAAATCGATGGTAACGCCATCTTCTTCTTTAGCTGCACGTTTTAATGGATCCCACGTGGCGCGTTGTTCACGTAAAGTGTCGATCATCGTATCGACATCTTCATCTTTAACTTCAGCAACGGTTTTTTCCAGCTTAAGCTTATCGAGCTTGATAGGTTCAAGTTCCGGAAAGATTTCATAGTTCAGGGTATAAATCAGTGCTGAACCTTCTTCTTTCATGCTGTCAATGTTAGGTGTACTGGCAGGATTAACTTTTTCCTGCGAGAAGGCTTCACGCATGCTGTCTTGAACTACCTGGTCAATAACTTCACGACGTGCCGCCGGGCCGTGAGTTTTAGTAACCATAGTCATCGGCACTTTACCGGGACGGAAGCCTGCCATTTTGACGTTGGGGCGAATTGACGCTAAACGTTTTTGTACCGCTTGCTCAATATTGGCATCTTCAACGGTGACGGTCATTTTGCGGCCTAATTCGCTGACATTTTCTACAGTAACTTGCATTCTTTACCTCAAACATGG
>DASSWO010000216.1:0-6424 GCA_035704795.1 Methylophaga sp.
CGCAAAAAGAGCTGTTTGCCCAAAGTCAGCGTAATTTCAGTTCGGGCTGTATTCGCGTTGAAGATCCGCTGGCATTGGCGAAATTTAGTTTGAACCAGCCGGGTAGTGCTCAGCTGATTGACCGTGTCCTGGCCAGCCGCGAAAATACAGGACATCTGCTTAAAACGCCTTTACCCGTTTATGCCGTCTATCAAACTGCTTGGTCAGAAAATGGTGAGATCCGCTTCGCCGACGATCATTACGGCCGCGATGCCCGCATGGCTAAATTCTTGTAATAAAAAAATAATTGGCTCTATAATCGCGCAAATTGCTGTCAAGGACATTCTTTATGCGCGACAAATTCCGTCGTTTCAGTTGGCCTCAACTGACCACCTGCCAGCAGCGCCGCCGTATGCTTAAATTTGGTCTTGGCGTCACGGCAACGATGTTGGTCATGCCACCGGCTTTTGCCAATCTCGCCAAATTACCGGAGCGCAAACTGTCACTTTATAACCTGCATACCGGCGAACAACTGAAAACTACCTATTGGGCAGAAGGCCACTATCAAAGTAGCGAGTTACACGCGATTAGCCATATCCTTCGCGATCACCGTACCAACGAAATGATCGATATGGATAATGATTTAATCGACTTAATGACCATTTTGCACCGGCAAATGCAGGGCAAGCAGCCTTACCATATTATTTCCGGTTATCGCTCACCCAAAACCAATGAAATGCTGCGCAAAACCGGTTCCGGTGGTGTTGCCAGGAAAAGTTTTCATACCCTTGGCAAGGCCGTGGATGTCCGATTGCCCGGCCGGCAACTGACAGAATTACATCAAGCTGCGTTGAAATTACACGCCGGTGGCGTTGGTTATTACCCCGGTTCTGACTTTGTGCATATCGATACCGGCCCTGTCCGACAATGGCGCGGATAGTTAGCGCCCGCCATGAGCTAAATGACTTGCAGGACATTATTTCACAGTCGACTTTGACAAATTAACTGTTTCTGGCAAGTGATCTGCAAGTCATAGCCACAGCATCGCTTAATGCCTGTAAAATAACTGGTTTTTATTGCCATAAATAAACCGGTATGTCTGAAATCGTTGTTTGCGCATTGTATAAATTCGTCTCCCTGGATAATTACGCCGCACTGAAAACCCCATTATTGAATTTGATGCTCGCTGAAAAAATCCGCGGCACGCTTTTACTCGCCAAAGAGGGTATCAATGGCACCGTCGCTGGTTCGCGAACTGCGATTGATAAATTACTGGCTCATCTGCAACAAGATCCCCGGCTGGATCCGATTAGTTACAAACAATCGTTTACCAGTACCCCGCCGTTTTTACGTAGCCGCGTCAAACTGAAAAAAGAAATCGTCACCATGGGCATTGAAGGCATTGATCCACGGCGCTCGGTGGGCACCTATGTCAAAGCCAAAGACTGGAATCAACTCATCAGCGATCCAGACGTATTACTCATTGATACCCGTAATGATTATGAGTACCAGGTTGGTACTTTCAAAAATGCCGTCAATCCCAAAACCGAGAGTTTTCGCGAGTTTCCCAACTTCGTGAAACAACAACTGGATCCACAAAAACACAGCAAGGTTGCCATGTTTTGTACTGGCGGTATTCGCTGTGAAAAATCAACGGCTTATCTGAAAGAACAGGGTTTTTCAGAGGTCTATCATCTCGAAGGCGGCATTCTCAAATACCTGGAAGAAGTGCCGGAAGATGAAACCTTATGGCAGGGTGAATGCTTTGTTTTTGATGAACGGGTCACCGTCAATCATCGTCTTGAAAAAGGTGATTATGACCAGTGTCATGCCTGCCGGATGCCGATTACCGAAGAAGAAAAACAAAGTGATCAATATCAACAAGGCATTTGCTGCCCGCACTGTTATGACAAAACCACTGACGAGCAAAAAGCACGATTTGCCGAGCGGGAAAAACAAATGCAATTGGCACGCGATCGCGGTGAAGCCCATATCGGTCTGGAAACCCGCAAAATTGCCGAACAACATCGCCTCGAAAAACAACGCCGCCGTGAACAGGATCGGTTGGGCACTTCCTCGAAAGCGCGTTAATAAAATGCGGTTTTGGCTTTATCTTTTTATCAGCCTGACGCTGGTCACAGCAACAGGTTGTGGCGAAAAACCGCAGCAAGCCGCCATCGCCAGTGCCCATCCGATGGCGACGCAGGCCGGTTTTGAAATACTCAATCAAGGTGGTAATGCTTTTGATGCGGCAGTCGCTGTCAGTGCTGCATTGGCGGTGGTTGAGCCCGCCAGTTCTGGTTTGGGCGGCGGCGGATTCTGGTTATTAGAGGATGCCAAAACCGGTCAGAAAGTGATGCTCGATGGCCGTGAAACTGCGCCTTTAAAAGCCCATCGCGATATGTATTTAAATGCGGATGGCGATGTTAACCGTGATTTATCATTAAATGGTCCACTAGCGGCGGGTATTCCGGGCTTACCGGCAGGTCTTGTCACGTTAAGTGAACAATTTGGTCAGTTACCACTGGCAGTGACCTTAAAACCGGCGATAACGTTTGCCCGCCAGGGATTTGCAGTGACACCGCGTTATCAGCGAATGTTGGAGTTTCGCGGCGATCAATTAAATGCTGAAGCCAAATCGGTTTTGATGCCCAATGGCGTTATTCCTGAAACCGGCACTTTAATTTTTCAACCCGATTTGGCAACGACTTTGGAGCGCATTGCTTCTCAGGGTCGTGATGGTTTTTATCAAGGTGAGACGGCAAAACGAATGCTTAATGCCGTACAACAGGCAGGTGGCATCTGGCAGGCTGAAGATTTAGCGGCTTATGATGTAAAACTTCGCACGCCGTTGACAGGTGAGTTTGCCGGTTATCAAATCACCACTGCCGCCCTCCCCTCCGGCGGCGGTATTTTGCTGATTAATATGCTTAATCAACTGGCATCTCTGAACTATCTGGATGCTGATCCGGCGCTGCGGCTGCATTATCTTGCTGAAGTGATGCGCCGCGCCTATCACGAACGCAGTGAGCATTTAGGCGATAGTGATTTTGTTGATATTCCCACGCATTTAACTGACAAAGATTTTGCTGCTGAACTGGCTGCCGGTATTGATAATAATAAAGCGTCAGTCAGTGAAGCCAGTGACGATGCTTTCCAAGGCAAAGGTCGGGACACCACACATTTTTCGATTATCGATCAATATGGCAATAAGGTTGCGGCGACGCTGAGCATCAATTATCCGTTTGGCTCAGGTTTTATGGTGCCCGGCACCGGCATTTTGCTAAACGATGAAATGGATGATTTTTCAGCTAAGGCTGGCTCGCCCAATGCTTATGGATTAGTGAGTGAATCAGCCAACAGTATAGAACCGGGAAAACGCCCTTTATCAAGTATGACGCCAACCTTTGTCGAAAATGACGAAAAGCTGCTAATCATCGGCACGCCCGGTGGCAGCCGCATTATCACCATGGTATTGCAAGGGGTACTGCATTTTGTCGATGGCCAAGATGCTACTGAAATAGTCGCTGCGCCGCGTTTGCATCATCAGTATTTACCCGATCACATCAGTCTGGAAACACCCGGTTTTGATGATCAACTAATCGAGTCACTTGAAAATCGCGGTCATGAAATCAATCAACTGGATCGGCAGTTTGGCAATATGCAATTGATTATTCTGAATAAACAAACCGGTAAATTACAAGCTGCCAGTGATCCCCGTGGTGAGGGCAGTGCTGTCGTCCGGATAGTAACGGCCGACTAAAGCTTCATATCTGCTGGCATCACCCCATTTCTGGATTGCACCAGGGCACTGCCTTCAATAATCAACAAAGCCACTAATGCCAGCGACAATGGTGCCAAAGCAAACCAGCCAATCACGGCGCGTTGAATAAACTGATCACTGCTACTGGCGGTATTCATCGTTAGTAATACACCAATAATGAAGATCAATAACGAAACACCGTAAACAATCAGCAGGTAAATACTTCGCCGCCAGGCTAATTGCCAGTGGGCCAACACCAGCGCCGATTTATCATTTGATTGCTTTGCTTGCCAGCCAATGCTGATGAGGATCATCGTTGAGGCAAAAAGCGGTATAGTAAAAACCAACCACAGATTTTCTGTGCCGAACAAAATGGCCGGTACAAAAAAATGGAAAATCGCCAGATTAAACAAGAAACGTTCATGCGGCTGACTGGCAGCGCGTTTTTGCTCGTTATTCATGATGTTATCTCCCACAGCCTATGATTAAAACATGTTGCCGTTAATTGACAGTCATTGTCATCTCGACTTTGATGATTTTGACACCGATCGTGAGCAGATCATTAACCACTGTCAGCAATTTGGGCTTACCCATATTATCGTGCCAGCGGTAACCTGCGAGCGATGGCCGCAATTAATACAAATTTGCCAGCAATCTCCTATTCTGCATTATGCGCTGGGTTGTCATCCGATGTTTATGGATCAGCACCCTGAAGATGCTTTGTCACAATTAGATACTGCCATTCATCAATTTAAACCCATCGCTGTGGGCGAAGTTGGTCTAGATTTTTTTCTGCCCGGCCATAATAAACAAGCGCAGTTAGCTTTATTTACTGGGCAACTCAAACTGGCTGAAAAATACCAGCTGCCGGTCATTTTGCATGTTCGTAAGGCGCATGACGATGTGCTTAAACTACTACGACAAATTCCGTTAAAAGGCGGTATCGTCCATGCGTTTAGTGGCAGCAGGCAACAAGCCCAACAATATCAGGCTTTGGGGTTTTTGCTAGGCATTGGCGGTGCTCTGACCTATCCACGGGCCCAACGTTTGCAAGGTCTTTTCAGCGAATTACCGTTATCACAAATTGCGCTGGAAACCGATGCGCCTGATATGCCATTTTGTGGTCATCAGGGCGAACGTAATTCACCCGAATACATTCCGCTAGTCGTCGAAAAACTTGCTGAATTACGCGGCGCAACTATGGTTGAGATCGCTGTCCAGACCAGCGCCAATGTGCGTACATTATTCGCTGTTTGAACGGAAATTTTCCTTTTTTAGATCCAATCGGCTGCCGTAATTGAACATGCAATGATAGAGTTAAGCTGATGTCTGAACTGGGTGGTATTGCGTAGTAACTGCGGTGAAATAAAACCAATAGTTCCTTTACCGGTCACATCATCAATACTTTTACTGCAATCAGGAATTTTTATGGCGCAGGACGGCAGCACAGAGCAAATACTCAATCAGATTAACCAAATCATTCTGGGTAAAAAACGGCCCGTTAAACTGGCGCTTAGCTGCCTGCTAGCGCGAGGTCACTTACTGATTGAAGATCTGCCCGGTGTTGGTAAAACCACCTTAGCTCATACACTGGCAGCAACATTGGGATTAAGTTTTCAGCGGATACAATTTACTAGCGATATGTTGCCAGCCGATATTCTGGGTGTTTCGATATACGAACGCGAGCAGCAAAAATTCACCTTTCATCGCGGGCCGATTTTTACCCAACTGTTACTTGCCGATGAAGTGAACCGCGCCTCACCGCGTACCCAAAGCGCCCTGCTGGAAGCCATGGAAGAACAACAAGTCACCATTGAAGGTGAAACTTTTGCGCTGCAATCACCGTTTTTTGTTATTGCCACTCAGAATCCGACTCATCAAATCGGTACCTTTGCCTTACCGGAATCACAATTAGACCGGTTTTTAATGCGCATCGAAATTGGCTATCCCGACAGCATTGCCGAACGGGCACTGCTCATGGGGGAAGATCGCCGGCAAATGCTGCAAGCTTTAAAGCCGGTGATAACGCCGCAGGATTTGATCGCCTTGCAACAGCAAGTAAAAAAGGTCACCGTCAGCGACGCGTTAGTCGATTACATTCAGGCGCTGCTCGCCTACACCCGCCAGTCCGGGCAATTTCAAACCGGTATTTCACCTCGCGCCGGTCTGGGTTTATTGCATGCTGCACAGGCATGGGCTTTTATCAGTGGTCGTGATTATGTGGAGCCGGAAGATGTGCAGGCAGTGTTACCGAGTGTGGTTGGCCATCGTTTACAGGCGCTGAGTGATACGCTGCCGGCAGACTGGGCGGCCGAGCTATTGCAGCAAGTTGCCATCCCATAAGCGATGTTGGCAGTCCTGCAAAGACAATGGCACCGGCTGACGGCTACCCGCGGCCGGCGGGTCTACATTATGCCCAGCCGTGCTGGTTATGGTTTTGCTGCCTTGATTTTACTGATGTTGTTGGGCGCCATTAACTACAACAACAGTCTGGGGCATTTACTGAGTTTTTTGCTCGCCGGCATGGGTCATGTGGTGATGCACCACAGTTATCGTAATGCGCGTTATGTCGATTGCCGGCCAGGTCAGCCACAGCCCGTGTTTGCCGGCCAGCCGTTGAAATTAGCCCTGCAGCTTGATAATCCCCGCAATCATGCTTTAACGGCGATTGATATTGCTTAT
>DASSWO010000240.1:0-2958 GCA_035704795.1 Methylophaga sp.
AACTCTGAACGAACTCAAATCCCAAGGCCTGATTCGCGCTACCGGCATGTCCACCAAAACTGTTGAAGGTGGTCTGCTGACCATCGACCAATCAGAAATTGTTATGGTCACCCATAATCTTGAATATCAGGGTGAACAAACCGTGTTGGATACAGCCGCTGAGAAAAATAAAACGGTCTTTATCAAAAAGGCCTTTGCCAGCGGCCATCTGCCAGCCGGCAGCGATGCAATTTCAGAAAGCTTTAAACTGATTTTTGCCAATCCTGCGATTGCCAGTGTGGTGGTCGGCACCATTAATCAGCAGCATCTTGCTGATAATGTGGCTAAGGCTATTCGGATTTTTAATAATTAACCACAGAGACACAGAGGGCACGGAGAATGCTCTAAATGATATGGATGTTGTATCAGAACCAATAAAGGTATAATTTATATACCATGAGTGATTTCGAATTTGACTCGAATAAAAGTCAGGCGAATCTGGAAAAGCATGGTATCGATTTTATTGCCGCCCAAGCGCTTTGGGATGATGCGGCTTTAATTGAATTTGAGATCAACACGATCGATGAACCCCGCAATCTGATTATCGGTAAAATCGCGGACAAAATCTGGTCCGCAGTGATTACTTACCGGAAAGATACCATTCGTATTATTTCTGTCAGACGTGCCCGAAAAACCGAGGTAACCCTTTATGAAAGCTGAAAAATTCGATAAAAAATTTGATGACAATAAACATGATATTGTCGATTCTATGAATCTGGACAGTGCCAAACGCCCCAATCAGGCGCAAAAAAGAGTCAATGTTGATTTTCCAACCTGGATGATTGCCTCGCTGGATCGTGAAGCCAGCCGCTTGGGTGTAACACGGCAATCAATCATTAAAGTATGGCTGGCCGAGCGGTTGGAGACCTCAGCCTCAGCTCAAAAATCAGCTAAATAAATTTCAACTGATCCTGACACCTTTGATCCTTGAAGGCGGCTTGACCCTCTACTTTTGAATCAGGTTAGTTATGGGGGGATTACATCAGGTTCGATTGATTTCCTGTGCACTCTCTGTCTCTGTGGTTAATTTTTTTGCCACTCAGTCGTACGCATTGACGGACGTACTATAAAGCGTACAATTTCTATATGACTTTAATGGAGATTGTTATGGTCGATATTACCGCTACTGAAGCCCGCAGCAATTTATACCGGCTGATTGATGAAACTGCTGCATCGCATCAGCCCATTATTATCAATGGCAAACGTAATAAAGCTGTATTGATTGCTGAGGAAGACTGGGCGGCAATTCAGGAAACATTGTTTCTGCTATCAGTCCCAGGTATGCGTGAGTCCATTCGCGAGGGTATGGCGACATCGGTTGATGAATGTGACAAGGATTTGGACTGGTGACATGGCAACTGGTCTTCACCAAACAGGCACAAAAAGACGCTAAAAAACTGGCCGCTTCCGGTCTGAAACCCAAAGCCCAAGAATTACTTTCATTTCTGGAACAAGACCCATTCGCCAAACCACCACCTTTTGAAAAACTGATTGGCGATTTAGCTGGGGCCTATTCACGCCGGATTAATATTAAGCATCGGCTGGTTTATCAGGTACTGGAAAATGAAAAAGTGATTAAGGTATTGCGGCTTTGGAGTCATTACGAATAGGCGCGTTTACTTTTGGGCAGTTATTTGAGATTTCTCCACTGCGGTCGAAATGACAAACAAAATAAGCGGGAAAGGATTTTTTTAATCTGCGGCCATCTGCGAAATCTGCGGATTAATTTCTCTCCGTGCCCTCTGTGCCTCTGTGGTTAATCTTTCTAGTTAACTTTTCTGATTAATCTTATTCACAATCGCTGTTGTTGAGCAGTTTTCGGTTAAGCCCATCACTCTCACTTCGCCGCCGTAACCTTCGACAATTTCCCAGCCAACCACACCTTTTTTATCATAGTCGCCGCCTTTGACAAGAATATCGGGCTGGATTTCACGCAATAATTGTTCGGGTGTATCACCATCAAAACAGGTGACCCAATCGACGTCAGCCAAACCCGCCAGCACGATTTGCCGGCGTTCGGCAGTATTGATGGGCCGACCCGGGCCTTTGAGTTTGCTTACCGATTCATCGGTATTAATTGCCACTATCAGCCGGTCACCGAGGCTACGGGCTTCATGCAAATAGCTGACATGACCGGCATGCAAAATATCGAAGCAGCCATTGGTAAAGACGATTTTTTCGCCGCGCTGTTTGGCTTGATCGACAGCGATTTTGAGTTGTTCGGCAGTTACCGCGCCGGCAAATGAATGATCACTAGAATGGGTGCCCTGATGCCGTTCAAATTCGGCTTGTAATTCGGGGCTACTCACCGTTGCCGTGCCGAGCTTGCTGACCACAATACTGGCCGCGACATTGGCTAACGTCACCGCTTGCTCCAGGCTTTCGCCGGCTGCTAATGCGGCTGCTAATGTGGCAATGACGGTATCACCGGCGCCGGTAACATCAGCGACTTCTTTGGCAATCGCCGGTAAATGCAATTCAGTCTGATCAGCGCGAATCAATGACATGCCATGTTCACTTCGGGTGATCAGTAAAGCGCCCAGATCCAAATCAGCAATTAACTGCTGCGCCTTTGTTAATAAATCCGCTTCTGAGGTGATTTCCCCAACAACGGCTTCAAATTCGGTCATATTCGGCGTTAACACATCGGCGCCACGATATTTACCAAAGTCCTGCCCTTTGGGGTCCACCAGCACTTGCAGTCCGGCGCTCTTGGCGGCCTGAATCAACGGCTGCGGATCGCTGAGCGTGCCTTTGTTGTAATCGGACAGCACCAGTATTTTGCTTTGTCCGAATAACGGCTGGCATTTGGCAGGCAATTTTTCTGCATCAGCGGGTGTGAATGGCGTCTCAAAATCCATGCGCAGCAATTGCTGATGGGCGCTGATAATGCGTGATTTGATAATGGTGCGTTTATCA
>DASSWO010000259.1:0-4390 GCA_035704795.1 Methylophaga sp.
GATCGTGAAAGACTTGCAGATCGTCTCGATTCTTTAGAAGCCCGTTACCGTGCCCAATTCACGGCGATGGATATCCTGGTGGCACAATTATCAAGTATTGGTAATTTTCTGGGCCAGCAATTGGCGAATTTACCAAAGCCAAATTCAATTAATTAAGCGTCTTCAAATTAAAGATCGGGCAAATATTGGCCGAGCTTTTTTGTTGCAAGCAAGTGATAAAATTTTGTTATGTGTTTTTGTTAAAGATATATTAAACGCTGACGATAACTTGACTGACAGATAAGGTCTTCCAACATGCCAAAGGATAAAGACATGAATGCCAGCGTTGCCATGCAGCAGTATCGTCAGAATCATGTTCAAGGTGGCGTTGCATCAGCAACTCCTCACCGGTTAGTGCAAATGCTGATGGATGGTGTCCAGGAAAAACTTCTTACCGCAAAAGGCTATATGGCTGCCAATAACATCGCCAAAAAAGGTGAGCACATCAGCTGGGCCATTTCCATCATTGATAGTCTTCGCGCCTGTCTGAATAGAGAGCAGGGTGGTGATGTTGCCGAAAATCTCGGCCGTCTTTATGACTATATGGAGACCCGTCTTCTGGTCGCGAATTTGAGAAACGATCCAGCTATTTTAGATGAAGTCGGACAGTTAATGGCAGAGATTAAAGCTGGCTGGGACGCGATTCCTGCTGAGTTTCATGGCGAAGCTGGCCAACCCTGATTATCAATGTCTGATGTACTTATTCAACAGGCTATAGCCGCGACAGAACAGCAAATTGAGCGTGCCAATCTCCAACAGTGGGAAGAATTGATCGATGATGAGCCGGCACGCCAACAACTGATTCGCCAACTGGCAAATCTAACACATGACGAAAACCCTCAATCCTCAGCGAAAGCGCTTAATCAACTTCTGGAACTGAATCAGACGCTGGAAGTGATTTGTTTGTCACAGCGCGCAACATTGGTAGATCTGCTTAAAGGTATTGGCCAAGGCAATAAAGCCAAAAAAGCTTACCAAGAAAAATAACCTTAAAACCTCCTCTGTGTCATTTTTTTGACAACCCAGATTGATAATGCTTAACTTCGGTTAGGTAACACACATATAGCCTAATATTTTTTTTCGGGCTAGCCTGTAGGATTAACGGGAGCTTCAATGAGCGCCAATAATGTATTGGTTGTCGATGCTGATGAACAACGTCGTGAGACTTTGTCTACGCTGATAACTTTTATTAATTGCCAGCCGGTTTTGGTGAATGAACCGGATAACTGGATTGAAGCGATAACGGATCTGAATGATATTGTTATGGCGATTGTTGGTGACTGCGGCAATAGTCAGCAAACCCGTGAATTATTACGCACATTGGTCAATCATGAAGCGCGCGTGCCGGTTTTTACCTTAAGCGATAGTAATGTAGATTTTGATTTTCCGGGCGCAATTGGCACCTTGCGGTACCCGGTAAAATATCCACAACTCAGTAATGCGTTGCAACAAGCAACGATTTATCGTGGTCAACAAGACCCAGCCAGCTCGCCGCATAGTCATTTCCGGTTGCTGGTGGGCAACAGTCCGGCGATGAAAAAAGTACAGCGGATGATTGAGCAGGTCTCAGATTCTGAAGCCAATGTGTTGATTCTTGGCGAGTCAGGTACTGGCAAAGAAGTCGTTGCCCGCAATCTGCACCATTTTTCCAGCCGTCGTGATAAACCGTTTGTGCCCGTAAATTGTGGTGCCATCCCCGGCGAATTACTGGAAAGCGAATTATTCGGTCATGAAAAGGGGGCCTTCACCGGTGCTATCACCGCCCGGAAAGGACGCTTTGAATTAGCTGAGGGCGGCACGCTTTTTCTGGATGAAATTGGTGATATGCCTTTGCCGATGCAAGTGAAATTGCTGCGGGTGTTGCAGGAGCGGACTTTTGAAAAAGTCGGCAGTAATAAAACCCAACAGGCGAATGTTCGGGTGATTGCTGCCACCCATCGCAATCTAGAATCGCATATCTCAGCCGGCCATTTTCGCGAAGATTTATTTTACCGTTTGAATGTGTTTCCGATTGAAATGCCGGCATTAAGGGAGCGTCCGGAAGATATTCCGCTACTGATTCATGAGCTGATACAACGTATCGAACACGAAAACCGCGGTTCGGTGAGGTTAACGGCAGCAGCGATGTCATCATTGTGCCGTTATCCATGGCCCGGTAATGTCCGGGAATTGGCAAATGTCATTGAGCGACTGGTTATTTTGTTTCCTTACGCAACCGTAGAATTTGACGATTTGCCAGACAAATATCGAATTGAAGGTGAAGCGCTGCCTGATAATATCAATGCGGTTATTTATGCGCGGCCGCAAGCAACGGTGCCGCGAGAAGTGCACACATTCAAAGAGGTGAAAGCAGAAGCCATGGCGGTCGCATCCAGTTCCGTTACGGTGCCTTTTATCAATGATGCAGAACTGCCTGCTGATGGGCTGGATTTGAAAGAGCATTTGGCGAATCTGGAATATTTACTGATTAAACAAGCACTTGATGAAGCTGCTGGCATTGTCGCACATGCCGCACAACGATTAAAAATGCGCCGGACAACGCTGGTCGAAAAAATGCGTAAGTATGGTATTCAACGTGAAGGTGAGCTAATCGAGTAACGCGCTTAAATGAGTCATTTTTTTGACTGACCTGCATTTGGTTTTTATTCTAAGTAGTTGAATTTTATTACATAAATTTTAGGGCATATATTTTGCAGAAACCCAGCAAACACGCTGATGCTGGAGCAACAATATGCACGCTAAATGGTCTGAAATTTCTTCAACTGCCACTGTACTGTCACCCCGACAAAATCGTATGGCAGTGCCGGACTGGTCAAAAACGCTGCAAGCAGGCGCCGCTAAACCTGTAAATGAAGCACCCACCGGTCGTAGTGCCAGTCGGATGAGCCGGCTATTGTCAGTGCTGCCAGCTGGTGTGGTGGTGATTGATGGTGAAGGCCGTGTCCAGGATTGTAATCCGGCAGCCATCAAATTGCTCGGAGAACCGCTGAGCGGTGAACGCTGGATTGATATTATTCAGCGGGCTTTTCAGCCGCGCCCTGATGACGGTCATGATGTGTCTTTGCGCGATGGCCGGTTGGTGCATATTTCGACCAATCCTCTGGATGGTGAGCCCGGTCAGATTGTCTTGTTACATGATGTGACCGAAACCCGTCAATTGCAGCATAAGGTGTCGCATTTGCAGCGTTTATCTGCCATGGGGGAAATGGCTGCTCGTCTGGCGCATCAAATCCGTACGCCGTTATCTTCAGCGATGCTGTATTTATCACCCTTGTTAAAAGCCAATGGCGATACCGCAACCCAACGACGATTTGCAGAGCGTTTGCATGACAGTCTCAGTCATATGGAGCAACTGGTGCGTAATATGCTGGCTTTTTCGAAAGGGGATATGGCGGCGCCTGCACCGGTCAGCATTGATAGTTTACTTGAAGAAGTGGCGAGGCAATTTCACAGCAGCGCCAGTCAGGATGGTTGCCAGCTGGTCGTCACCAACAACACCAATGATGGTCATATTTTTGGTAGTCAGCCGGCACTGGTCAGTGCCATTAATAATCTTATCAATAATGCCCGTGAAGCGTGTCGTGAGGCCGGAAAAATCAATTTATCTGCCGATTACATCGAAGATGAGCAGCAACAACAATTTATCGAAATCAGCATCGAAGACAACGGTATCGGTATTGAAGAAGCTGATTTTGACAAGATCCTGCAACCGTTTTACACCACGCGTTCGGCGGGTACCGGTTTAGGGTTGGCGGTAGTGCAATCTATCGTCAAAGCCCACAAGGGCATGATGTGGCTGGACAGTGATCTGGGTGAAGGCAGTACTTTCTGCTTACGTTTGCCAGTGTATCGCGCCACACAACCGGACATCCGTTCTGCAACTGCTGGAGCTGTATCATGAGTCAACCTACCATTATGGTCGTTGAAGACGACGCCAATTTACGCCATGCCCTGTGCGATACACTAGAGCTGGCCGGTTATCAGGTCACTGCGACCGATCAAGGCCAGCAAGCACTGGACAAACTCAGCAGTGAACCGATTGGCTTGTTGCTCAGTGATTTACAAATGCAGCCGATGGATGGCCACACCTTACTGAAAAAAGCCCGTGCCATGCTGCCGTCATTGCCAGTGGTCATGATGACCGCTTATGGCTCTGTACAAAGTGCTGTTGAAGCAATGCACGAAGGTGCTTGCGATTATCTGATGAAACCATTTAATGCTGATGAGTTGCTGGAACGGGTTCAACGTTATGTTCGCACTTTGCCACCAGCGGATAGCGTCGTCGCCAGTGCGCCCAGCTCAAAAAATCTCCTGACCCTGGCACAGCGTGTTGCTGCCAGTGATGCCACCG